>JABDJV010000475.1 GCA_013003295.1 Pyrinomonadaceae bacterium
CAGATGCCGGCGGTCAACAGGTGCAGATCGGCCTTCGCCTTAAGCAGAAAGAATCAGATTTCTCCGGAACCGTTTCGACCCAATTTGGGGACGGCACGCTTGAGAAAGGCAAGGTAAGCGGAAACAATCTGACTGGTACGATCCTTATCGAAATCCAAGGACAACCGATGGAGCTCGAAATTAAGGGCAAGATCAAGGACGGGAAAATGACCGGAACGATCGAAGGTCCGGGCGTACCGGAGGTTACATTCAGCGGTAAAAAAGACAGTTAATACTATGCTGAAAAATCGAAGGAATGGCTGTCAATATTTTCTAAATTTATTGACAGCCTTTTTATTCGGATAGCAATACTATTCACTAATAGTTAAGATTCGCCATTTAGAAACAAATCATCATTGCTTGAAACTGCTAAAAGTTGTCAAATCCGATAAAATTCGGCTCGGGAATAAGGTCGATCCCAAACCGATCCATAATCTCGTTTTGAATATCGGCTTTCAGGTCGATTATCTCTTTTGCAGTGGCATTTCCGCGGTTGGTGATGGCCAGCGTATGTTTTGTCGAGAGTCCGGCATTCCCTTTTTTAAAACCCTTGTAAAAGCCCGCCTGCTCGATCAGCCAGGCCGCCGGTATTTTCACCAAATCCGGTTCAACAAAATAGTTTGGAATTCCCTTAACACCTTCGCCAAGAAGGATTGTCTCCAGCTCAGCGAGCTTCGACTTCCGAACGATCGGATTCTTGAAAAACGAGCCGGCCGATTGGGCATCCAGGCCGCCTTGCCTGACAAGCATTCCCTTGCTCGCCCTGATTGTGCAAACGACCTCCCGTGTTTCCCGCAAGCTCGGAACCCGACCTTCAAACTTGGACTTCAAATCCGAATAGACGATCTTTGGAGCGCCATTTTTCTTCAGCGAGTAGTCGACTTCCAATACGATGTATCGATTTTTTTCAGTTGTATTAAAGATACTTTTCCGATATCCGAAACCACATTCCGCCTTTGAAAGGGTTTTGGTTTTATTTTGATGCCGGTCAAAAACTTTTACTGAAACTAGTGTTTCGGAAACCTCTTGTCCGTAGGCTCCGACATTTTGAATTGGCGTCCCTCCAACCAAGCCCGGAATTCCGCTGAGGCATTCGATCCCGGCGAGTTTCTTTTCGACGCATATCCCAACAAATTCGTCCCAGTCTTCGCCCGCTCCCACCGTTACATTTATCGCCTCACCGTCGCCCTCGCGAAACAAGATGCCTTTCAAATCAACCTGCAGAACAAGCCCGCTAAAACCACTGTCCGAGATGAGGACGTTACTGCCTCCGCCCAGGATGAAAACTTCCAATTCGTTAACGTGTGCAAACTCAAGCCCGCTTATAACCTGTTTTTCCGTCTGCGCCCTCAGAAAATACCGCGCCTCACCACCGATCCTGAATGTTGTTAAACCAGAAAGCGAAACGTTTTCTTCTATCTTTAAATTGCTGTGCATAAAAAATAAGAGGCGAAGAGTGGAACCTCTTAACCTCTATTCCTCAACCTGCTAATTTCTCAAGAAAGTTCGACTTCAGGTTTCCGTGCGCCGGAGAAGATCGAATTCAAACGATTTGCGAGCCGGGCGTTTTTCTTTTGAACTTTCTTGTGAATCTTAACAGCCTCTTTCAGATTTCCGCTCTTGAATTCCGCGACAGCTAGATAGTACATAACCTGCGGGTTGTCACTGTCTTTTTTCAGAACCTTCTCAAATTGATCGATGGCGTCCTTGTTCTTATCCTGATTAAGGTAGGCGACACCCAACGCCGTCATTGCAGGCAGCCAGTTTTTCTGAAGTTTTACCGCCCTCTCAAGGGTATTCTCGGCGTCATTATATTCTTTTAGATAGTTTTGAATAATACCCAGGTTTAATTGCGCCGCCGCCATATCGGGGCTCTGAGAGACCGCTTTGATCAGTGCATTTCGGGATTCCTGGAGCTTTAATTTTGCCCGGTCCTTATAGTTATATTTCAGGTCATACTGGGCAGCCTGATAATATACCCAACCTAAGTTAGCATAGCTGATCTCATCTGGTTTTAGTGCCGCTGCCTTCTTAAAATTGTCGATCGCCCCTGACCATTGATCGCGCTGTCCCTGTACAAAACCAAAGTTTGAATATAGGTCCGGATCATCCTTGATTCGTCCAACTGCGACTCGATATTTGCTGATCGCCAGATCCAGGTATTTCTTCCTTTCACTTTCGCCAGCGGATGTATCAACTAGCTGACGGTATGCTTCCGCCGCATTAGCGTGGGCCTCATAATAACGGTCGCGTAATTCCTCGTTGTGGTTTCTATTCGTTAAAATTGACTTCTGATAAGCTGCGACTGCCTCAGCATATTTTTCGCTGTTATACAACCCGACTCCTACCTCAAACCACGCCAGTGACGCCTTCGGATCGATCTCGACCGCCCGCTTGAATTCTTTAAGTGCATTCGGGTCATCTTCATTCAGAGCCTTCAGTGCCGCCCCGAGGAAGTAGTGGGCGTCATCGTTTTCGTCGTCAATCGATATCGACTTGCGGAATGCCGATACCGCCTCCTGATACCTGCCTAGCTTGTATTTTATCAAGCCGAGGAAGTACTGATTCTCGGCATTGTCGTCCGCGTCTGCCGTAGCAACCGCCATATTTTCATTCGCTTTCTCAATGTTATCTTCCTGATAGTAGATAATCGCGAGCTGCGCAAATACATTCGTCAACGAATTATCGAGCGATTTCGCCATTTCAAAATCAGCTTTTGCTTTATCATTTTGATCGGTTTCGCTGAAAACGGTTCCACGACCGGCAAATGCCGATGCGTTTTTCGGATCGAGTTCGATCGCCCGCGTGTAATCCTTCAGAGCTTTACCAAAATTGTCTGCCTCGAGCGCGATGTCGCCAAGGGTTGTATAAACTTCACTCAGACCAAGTTTCGCATCGCCATTATTCGGGTTTCCTTCAAGAGCGCCTTCATACGCCAACGCGGCTTTTTGAATCTCTTCTTTCTCGAGGTGGTATTCCGCCAATCCGGCGAGGATCTTAGACAGTTCTTTCTTAGAGATCCGTTTAACATCTATTTCTTTGAATTGCTCAACGGTAACCTTCGGCGTCGTACGACGTTTCCGATTTCGTTTTGCGACGCGACGCGATTGCCTGACGATCTTTCCGCGCGAGACCCGGCGCTGTTTCCTGGTTCGTTTTGCCGGGGCCCTTCTTCGTTTTACCGCAGATGTCTTTCTCGCCTTGCTTCTTGACCGGCGAACAAAAACGCTTGAACTTCCGGCCAAACTAGCAGTCTCCAGTATGCCTTGCGCTTTCGCCGGCAGTGAAGAAAACAGAATCGTCCACATCAAAATTCCGGTGGTAACCACTTTTGCTATTTTTTTTCCAAGAAACATAAAATCCCCAAAGAATGCAGAAAGTTTAAAAATCGTAAAATATCATATCTGGTTTTTACCATTAGGCAAGACGCATTTCTACGATGCCCGTAAAGATTTGAACGTTTACTGCTGTCTTTTTTGCCTTTCTCAAAAAAATCTCTTGCCATTATCTGGAGTCTCGTTTAAATTGATAAATTACCAACACATTTGAATGACTTCGCTTAAACTTTGTCCGTTTTCCGAAATCGAATTCGTAGTTTGGAGTAAAAATATCTAAATAGAGGAGGATTTTGCCGAGAATGAAAGCATTTACCACAGAGAATCTGCGCAATTTAGCTATCATTGGACACGGCGACGCAGGTAAAACACAGCTTGTTAGTTCGCTATTATATATTGCCGGCGCAACGCCGCGCTGGGGGAAGGTCGATGAAGGTACAACCACCACCGACTTCGATGAAGATTCGATTGAACGGAAAATAACTCTCAATAACAACTTCGCCCACCTTGAATACAAAGACGAAAAAATAAACATTATCGATTCTCCCGGCTACGCCGAATTTGTATCGCATGCGCGACCCGCATGCCGTGTGGCCGACCTTGCATTAGTTGTCGTTGATGGTGTCAACGGAATAGAAATTCAAACCGAAAGAACCTGGAATTATGCCAACGAATTTATGCTCCCGCGTTTTATGGTGATAACCAAGCTCGACAAGGAACGGGCAGATTTTGACCACGCGGTTGAAACTGCTAAGGAATCCTTTGCGCGCTCGATTGTCGCGTTTACGCTGCCCATCGGCTCCGAGGAAAACTTCAAGGGGGTGGTCGATGTTGTTCACGAAAAGGCATTTGAATTTGATTCGAACGGTAAAGCCAAAGAAATTGATATCCCTGACGAAATGACCGACGAAGTTGCCTCCGCGCGAGAAAAACTTATAGAGATCGTTGCTGAGTCTGACGACGAACTCCTTGAAAAATATTTTGATGAGGGAACACTTCCGGACGAAGATATAGTACCCAACCTGGCGAAGGCGATCGCCAAAAGCAAGTTGTGTCCGGTTTTTGCGGTCTCGTCCGAAAATCTTGTTGGCCTTTCGGTTCTGCTCGATTACATAGTTGAATTTGGACCAAATCCGGCCACCCACGAAAAAGAATATGGCTACGCTGACTACGATATGGAAGGCGACAAGATCGAGAGGAAATATTCCAACGACGAGCCTTTCTCCGCTTATGTTTTTCGTACAATTGCGGATCCTTTTGCGGGACGAATCAATGTAATGAAGGTGGTTTCCGGAACGATCAAGAGCGACGCGACTGTATACAACTCCAGCCGGGATGAAAACGAAAGACTTGGGGCGCTTCACGTTTTGCAGGGTAAGGATCTTGAGAAAGTTGACACGGCTCAAACCGGCGATATCATCGCCGTCGTAAAACTGAAAGAAACGCAAACGGGGGATACGCTTTGCGACAAATCGAGTGTAATCGTTTTTCCAGAGGTAAAATACCGGGTTCCGGCCGTTGCATTCGCTATCGAGCCGCATTCCCGGTCGGATGAAGATAAGATCAGCGGCGCGTTGCACAAGATCCTCGAGGAAGATCCAAGCCTGAAGTTTGAGCGTGATGCTCAGACGAGTGAATTTATTCTCAGCGGAGCCGGTCAGCAGCATATCGAAGCTGTGGTTCATAAATTAAAAGAGCGCTACGATGTAAATGTTGATCTCCATCCGCCGAAAGTACCCTACAAAGAGACGATCACGGCGAAGGTTGAGGTCCAGGGCCGTCATAAGAAGCAGTCAGGCGGTAGGGGGCAGTTTGGCGACTGCAAAGTGATCTTTGAACCGCTTGCCCACGATGCCGGATTTGAATTTGAAGATAAGATATTCGGGGGTGCGATTCCACAGAATTTCCGCCCTGCGGTTGAGAAAGGAATACTTGAAGCGGCTCAAAATGGTGCAATTGCGGGTTATCCGCTGGTCGATTTCAAGGTAACGCTTATCGACGGAAGCTATCACAATGTCGATTCCGATGAACATTCTTTTAAAGCTGCAGGAAGAAAGGCTTTCCGAAACGCGATGGAAAAGGCCCGACCTACGCTGCTTGAGCCGATAATGGATGTCGAAGTCTTTTGTCCTCAGGAAGTTTCAGGCGACATTATGGGCGATATGAATCAGCGTCGCGGCCGGGTGGCCGGGATGGATATGCGCGGCAAGCAGCAGGTTATCAAAGCTCAGGTGCCTTTGTCCGAGATGCTGGACTATCAGGGACGCCTGAAC
>JABDJV010000481.1 GCA_013003295.1 Pyrinomonadaceae bacterium
TGCGCGATCGCGACGACCTCATCACTATAAAGGAGCTCGGTTTGTATGTGCGTGTTTTCAACCGGGAGCGAAACAAATGCCACATCGATTTCACCATGCAAAATTTTATCGACGAGCGTTTTACTTGTACCGGAACTGACGGAAACCTCAGCATTCTTGTATTTTTTCTGAAGTTTTTCCAGAATCCCCGGCAGCTGTTCCGTTGCAAACATCGCGGAAGCTGATCCGATCCTGAGTCTCCCGTTTTCTGCACCGGCTATTTCCGCAAGCTCTTCGATGGCCGCATCATGCTCACGCAGGATCCTTCGCGCCCTCTCTAAAAGCTTTTCTCCCGCTTCAGTTATAAGCACACGCCGAGGAGTTCGTGTAAATAGCGGCAGGCCAACCTGCTCTTCAAGTTGCCTGATCTGCATAGAAACCGCCGCTTGGGTAACATTCACACGCTTGGCACCGGCAGTAAATGTCTTTTCTTCGGCAATAGCCACAAACGCTTTAAGTTGTTTGATTTCCATATAGTTGCAAATTTTTGTGTTTGTTGTGTAATCTTGGAGGCAGCTAAGTGAACCAAGAACCTAATCACGATTAGAAAAACTTATCGTATCTATAAAATCGGTTTAATTTGATTATATGTCAAGTATAAATAGAATAGAAACACATTCGCTTCGAAAATAACTCGTCGATGCCAAATAATCCGCTAAACCAAAAAGACCCTCTAACCACTCACGATTTGTTCCTCGGTGTCGATGGCGGAGGTACTAAGACTCACGTCGTTTTATTGAACAATTCCAAGGAATTTATCTCTGAAGGATTTGCCGGCCCGTCAAACCCCCTGCGAGTCGGCGTCGAGACAGCGGTGGCAAATATCACCAATGCGTTGAATTCCGCTTGTGATAATGTGGATCGGGACGCTGGTGATATCGTTGCTGCAACGTTCGGCTTGGCCGGCGTTCGGCGGGCGGATTTACGCGAGAGCATCAGGCAGCGGTTAATTCAAAAACTCGGGATTAGTTGTATTGAGGTTGTTACGGATGCCGAAATAGCTCTTTTTGGAACGACAATTGGTAAGGCGGGTTTGGTAATCATTTCGGGGACGGGATCGATCTGCTATGGAATGGACGGCAAAGGAAATACCGCAACCGCAGGCGGGTGGGGGCCGATCGCAGGTGATGAAGGCGGCGGAGTAAGCATTTCGAAACAGGCACTCCAGGCGATCGCAAAAGCGATTGACGGACGAGGAAAACCGACCGCCTTGTGTGAAGTCGGAGCAGAATATTTTCGGGCATCAACACCGGAAGACCTGATCGTGGCGATCTATTCGCCCCAGATGGACAACAAACGATTGGCCGGATTTGCAAGGTGCGTGGTCGAAACGGCACAAGCAGACGATGAGATCGCGATAGAAATCCTTGCAGAGGCCGGTTTCGAACTCGGAATTGCCGCATTTGCCGTGATCAAAAAGTTGAAATTAAAAGGGAAAAAAGTTCCAATAGGCTATGTCGGAGGTATTTTCAAAGCGGGCGAGTTGATCACCGAACCATTGCTTGAAACTGTTCATACATTTGCCCCAAAGGCGTATTTGCAGAAACCGGAATTGGTGCCGGCGAATGCCGCGGCGGTCATGGCCCTGGAATATTCGATCGAATAAATTATTATGAAATCAATTGGAATTTCACAATTCCTGACAAGATTGACCTTTCTTAAAAATGGAAAGATCGGATCCGTGAATGCGTTCAACAAACATCCGTTTGGAATGACGAACAACGCAATAAATGCGGCAAGAAGAATTAGATTCCGCCCAGCTCTAAGGAATGGGAATCCCATTTCTTTTACGAAGAGAATCCAGTACAGGTTTAGGATCTATTAGCACATGGCCATATCCCCAACCGAACAAGAAAACCCAAACACGGCGGAGATCGATTCCGTTTCGACACTTGACGCGATTCGCTTGATCAACGATGAAGACAAGGGAGTGGCCGGCGCGGTCGAAAAGGCGCTGCCGGCAATTGCAGAAGTGATCGAAGAGGTTGCAAAGAGTTTGAAGAGTGGCGGACACCTTTTTTATATCGGCACCGGAACGAGCGGGCGCCTCGGGGTACTCGACGCAAGCGAAATTCCACCGACATTCGGCGTGTCTGCCGAGATGATCCAGGGAGTGATCGCGGGCGGGTACGATGCCTTGCACAAAGCCGTCGAAGCGTCGGAAGATGATAAACATGCCGGCGCAAGCGATCTTCAAGGGCGGGGGCTAAGCAAAACGGATGTTGTTATTGGAATCGCCGCATCGGGCCGGACCCCGTTCACGATAGGTGCTGTTGAGTTTGCCAGAAGTATCGGATGTTTTACGGCTTGCATCACCTGCAATCCCGATTCTCCGATCACTAGTGCCGTTGTCGTTCCGATAGTCGCCTTGGTCGGTCCGGAAGCGATCACGGGATCGACCCGTATGAAAGCAGGCACCGCTCAAAAAATGATCTTGAATATGATCTCGACCGTGACGATGATCAAACTCGGTTATGTTAAGGGTAATCGTATGACCAACCTCAAACCGAAAAACGCAAAGCTGATCGAGCGAAGTATACGAATCTTGCAAGGTGAGCTGGATGTCGATGAGAATTCGGCAAAAAATCTGTTTTCAAAGGCAAAAAACGACCTCAGAATCGCTCTGGTAATAGGAAAAACGGGCGTTGGGTATGAAGAATCCTCAAACGCCCTCGAAAAAACAAACTTTGCTGTAGAAAAAGCCGTTAGAATCCTGCGTGCAACTTCTTAAGTAAAAAATGCGACAAATAGATATGATTTTTTCATTTCGACTAAGGTCTTTATACACAAAACTTCCGTTGATCATCCTGGTCGTAATATGCAGCACTGTTGCGGCCACCGCCCAAACCTATATCAAAGATATGGCCCGGCAATCGGCCCGCTCGGATCAGCGCACCGGCGGAGTGATCGAGAGCGCGGAATTTCAGGACGGCGAGCGCGATGTCAAATTTACGGTCAATGTGCCGGCGTTTAAACTCACCCTCTGGCAGAATGGAAAAGAGATCAAGAATTATCCGATCGGTGTTGGGAAGAAAAATTATCCGATATTCGTCGGATTGAAAAATATCAAAAACATCATTTGGAATCCCGTTTGGGATGCGCCGACAAGTACCTGGGTCGACGCTTCCCTGCGGGGAAAATCGATAAAGCCTACCGATTCAAGAAATCCTTTAGGCAAGATAAAGATCCCCCTCGGACACGGCTACCTGATTCATCAGGCAAAGGGAAAAAAAGACCTTGGAAACCTTGTATCACATGGCTGCATCCGTATGATGCTTAAGGACTTATACGATCTAAACGATAAGACCATCGCGGCCCGTTCGCTTGAGGTTCCCGCAAAGAGCATCAAGCAGGCCAGGCGCACCAAAAAGACGTTCTACGTGGAGTTGGATGAACAGCTGCCTATCGAGATCACCTACGACACGTTGGTTGTCGAGGCCGGAGTTCTACGTGTATATCCAGACGTATACGAGTATAAGAAAAACACGGCTGAAAATTTAAGAAAAGAGCTTGAGGCAAACAATGTCGATGCGGAAAATATCAGCGACGAGAGCCTTGAAGAAATTATCAGCAAAGCTAAGACAAAAAACCAATATTCAATTAGCCTTAAAGATATTCGCGACGGCAACTTCCTCGATGGCAAGATCCATCCGGTCTTGAGCGCAAAGGACAAGAGGTAGTTAACCGGTCATTTTGCGGCTTTTTCCTTCTTCGGAGCATATTCCCAGTGCCACGGCTCGTAAAAATAATTGTAAAATCCAAATCTCTCAGCGTTTTTTACCAGCCATCGGTAGACGGGGGTTTTCACCTGGACCCCACGGTTAAAATCCAACGTGGTGACCGGTTCACCACCAACGTATATGTCGAGCGCACGACCCGTAAAATGCGGACTCTTAAACGCAATCTGGGCTCGGCTCGCTCCCGGCTGTTTCCTTCGTAAACTTGCCTGATACTTGGGAGAGCGATAAGTCGAAACCAAAGTCAGAAACTTCTCGTCCGGCAGCAATCTCCCGCTTTCATCGGCCCTTAATTTCAGAGTCGGATCATCAATCGCCGCTTTTAGCATCCTCCTGTAAGAATCGTAAGTTTCCTTCTCAACCTTGAGCAGTGCACTGTCTCTCGTCGGATCGTAAAACTCTCTGATGGGGGCAGTTATGAGCTGATCTTCCCTTGCTAAAACTATTGGTTTCAAACGCTTTGACTGCCAGAACTTAATAAACGAATAAAGTGTACTGCTATTGATCACACCGTTGGGAAAAATACCGCGAGCCTTTTGCCAGCGCATGACCGAGCCCGCGAATTCAACAGTGTTCGGCTTACTTTCGGTGTTCAGAGTTTTTTGAAGGAGCGGAACATACAAATACCATCCCCGCTGTGCTTTTCGACCCAGAGACCATTTCAAAGAATACTGCAGCTCCGAATTTTTCTTCGAGGATCTGGCCAATTTCGTTTTATCACGAGCCGAATAGCTTTGCCCATACGAAGCCAACGGGGCCACCCCAAAGGAAAGGCTAAGAACAATTAGTAGCAGGCGTCTTGGCATTTGAATCACTTGTTTGTCTCTGAATTTCTGATGTTTCATCGTCCAAAATCGTTTGCCATCCGATAATACCCGAATCTTTGTCGCCTCTACAATTGATATTCTCTAAACCATAAGATTTAATGTCTTTATGAAACCTGAGTGGGTTATCGACGGACACCTTGAAACCTCGGATAATGGCTTTACTATCGGCGGTATTTTGGCGGCCGAATTGGCCGAAGAACATGATACGCCTCTTTTCGTTTTTTCTGAAAATCGCATTCGGCACAACTTAAAGCAGCTTCTTAAGATTCAAGATGTAATTAATTGCAAACTCAAAGTTTGTTATGCTGCAAAAGCAAACTCGAACTCGGCGATTCTGAAATCGATCCGGGATGCCGGAAGCGACATAGAGGTTAATTCGGGTGGGGAATTGTTTCTGGCTTTAAAAGCAGGATTCAAAGGCGATCAAATAATATTCAATGGAACCAGCAAAAGCGAAAAAGAGATCGTGGAAGCGATCGAAGCGGAAATATATGCTATCCAGGCGGATTCGCTCTTTGAAGTCGAATTGATAAACAAGGCGGCAAAGCGGCTCGGCAGAAGAGCTAATGTTTCCCTTCGTTTGGTCCCCGAAATCGAGACAGAAACCCTTCACGGATTACAGACGGCGCTGCTGACGTCCAAATTCGGTATGATGCCGGAAGAAGCGTTGGAAGCCTTTGATCGCTGGGGCCCTGATGATCCAAGCCTGAATCTTTGCGGAATACATCTTCATATCGGTTCCCAAAACCCATCTGAGATACCTTACTCGCAGGCCCTTGTCTCACTATTCGAAAACCTTTTGCGGATTTTTAAGGAAACCGGCCATAAGCTTACTCATTTGAATATTGGCGGCGGTTTTCCGGTCAATTACCTTCGTGACGAGTCGAATGCTTCTCAAATAGATTCGGCTCAGCGAGAGCTTTTTTCAGCCGAACTCAAGCCGGGCGAAGTGATCAGAATGGCATGGGAGGGTGTTATGGACAGGGCGAAAGACGCCGCTGCTGAGCATCTTCTCGCCGATATCGAGCTGTTGATCGAGCCGGGAAGAAGCGTGATCGCTGATGCGGGCGTGTGTTTGACGAGGGTCAGGAATAAGAAAGAGCGGCCGGTCAGTCGAATGCAGCCGGATAAAAAAGATACCTGGCTAATGACTGACGCCGGCTTTAACATTCTTCTTTCAATGGAAACGTATAAATGGTATTACCATTTGATCTCGGCGGAACGCTCGAGTGAGGACCACCGG
>JABDJV010000485.1 GCA_013003295.1 Pyrinomonadaceae bacterium
TGCAGATGCTATCCAAGTCAACGGATGGCACGCTTGTAAAAACGGATGAGCAGAATAATATTATCGGGTGGTCGTCATTTGGTCCCAGCCGGGATGATGACGGTGCTGATAAAGGTGAGTTGTATGCGATCTATCTCCTCTCGGATTACTGGGGCATGGGGTATGGCAGATCGTTGATGAAATCTTCGGAGAGTTTGATTATTGACATGGGGTTCTCCACGATCACTTTATGGGTTTTGGAGCTGAATATCCGGACAAGAAGATTCTATGAAAAATCGGGATATCAGCACGACAAAACCGAAAAACAAATAGAAATCGGCGGCGTGCTGCTAAATGAACTCAGGTATAAAAAGACCATCTGACAAGTCGCCGCATCGGAGTCGCTGACGCGCTACTTCGGAATTTGACATTAGACGCTACGGAGTGGAAATGGAAATCTCAACTCGTGAAAATGAAAAATTGGTTTCAGCTGTTTATGAAAGAGCAATGAAAGCCGTGCATGCAGAAGAAAGTATCGGCAAAAATGAGAATATTGTTTACCAAATTGAGCTGTTATCCCAAGAAGTAAATAGCGGTGCATCGTTTGAGCAGTATTTCCGCTGGGTTGGAAAGCCGGAAGTTGATTCCATCCTTGAGTGGCTTCAGGTTCTTGAGATGCCTGAGGTAGATACAATCGTTCAGGAGGCGATCGCCGTTGCTTTTCCCAACGGCGTGCCTGAAGACGAATCTGAATACGAGGAATGCACCGAATGGAATGAGGATCAGGAAGTAAGGTTAAATCGTTTATTCGAAAGATTTGAAAAGTTTAACGGTGCAATTACTAATAAACTGGGTGAATTTATATTGGAACATGGCCTTGGCTAACTCTTGCAATAGCCTGTAAACATTTTAGTTAGAGGACGATATGGACGCACAATTTCAACCGGTTATTGACGCTGCTTATGCGGGTGATTTTGCGTTGTTTAAGTCATTGCTTGAAAGTAATCCCGAACTCATTACAGAAGCATCGGATGACCCGGGTGACAGCCCGAATCTAATTCAATTTGTAATTGTTGAGGGTGGGCTTGGTAAGATCCCGGATCCCGCAAAGTTTTTGACGTATTTAATCGAAAACGGCTCAACGACCGAAAAGCAGTTGGTCGCTGCTGCGAGCGTTAATGCCAGGGAATTACTAGATATCTTGCTTGATGCCGGCGTACAGCTGGATGACGGCGCACCCTGGACGGCCGTCGAAGAGTCTCTATACTGGGGGCACCGCGGATTGGCCGAGTATCTTCTGAACGTAAAAGGAGCAAAACTCAATACCCTCTGCGCGTCCGCTATGATCGGCGATGTCGAAAAGTTAAAGAAATTTTTCAGAAACGGAAAACTGGTTGGGTCGGCGTTGCCGATATATTTTCCATGGGGCGAATTAAAGGGTTCCAACGAGCGCGACGCGATCAACCAGGCGTTTTTGCTTTCGCTAAGTCATAAGCAGTATGAGGCGGCTTCTTATTTACTCGATCGGGGCGCAGATATAAATTCAAAGCCATCGGGATATCATGTCGGCTGCAGCGCCTTGAATCAGGCGATTTATTTAAACGATATTGAGATGGTTGACTGGTTGTTGGACCGCGGAGCCGTCGACGTAAAAAAGGACCACGGACGCAGTACTGAGGGGATCGACATGGCAAAGCACCATGGATTTGTTCAATTGGAAGCGTATTTGAAAAAGAGACTGGCGTAATCGTTACATACAATCTGAACGCCAAAACTACCGCCGTTTATCGAATCTTTGCCACTAAAATGTAAGAAGTTATGAGCAGTTTAAGCCAAAACAAGGTGGCGATATTCGACCTTGGCAATGTAGTCCTTGATTGGGATGTGGATCGGGTTTTAGATTCGCTTGATCTCGAAGCGGAGGTGCTGACTCTACTCAGAAAGGAACTTTTTTTTCATCGGGATTGGCTTGAAATGGATCGGGGAACGGTATCGGAGACGGCCGTTGTCTCAAACATTTCCAAAAGATCACCCCTCCAAAAGAACGCAGTAAAAAAGGCCATTTTGGCGGCAAAAAACTCGCTTCAACCGATTCCTGAGACGATCAAACTGATGGAGGATATATCAAATAATGGAATTAAGATGTTTTGCCTTTCAAATATGTCCCGCGAAACTTATGCTCATATCAAAAATATGGAATTCTTCGGGATGTTCAGAGACATTATTATTTCCGGGATTACCGGGTGTATGAAGCCATCCGAGGATATATTTCGGCTTGCGATCGATCGTTTCGAACTAGATCCGTCGTGCTCGCTTTTTATTGACGACAGCTTGCCAAATATAGAAACGGCCCGGCGGTTAGGTATCAAAGGGTTTCACTTTAAAGGCAGTCATAGCTGCTACAAGGGGATTCGGAGCCGGCTGTTGCATGGCTAACGCTGAAACAAAGGATGAATTTATAACTGGTTTGCTAAGAGAAGACTGGAAGGACGAGTAAAAACCCTCACTCGATCTGGCTCACAAGACCCGATAACTTGCAAAGGATTTGAGAAGGGCACTTGAGTTATTAGCATTATGAATTTACATTGATAGCAAGTATTCAGGCTTTATACCCAATGTACAAACAAAAAAATCTAAGAATAAGGAGTCAATAAGACTATGGCAGAAGCAAAAGGACTAAAAAAACCGGTGAAATTGAAAAGTGATCTTGCGGCGTTTTTGGGCGCAACGGAACTTCCGCGTACCGAAATCACAAAAAAACTTTGGGATTACATAAAAGCGAATGGGCTTCAGACAAAAACTGAAAATGGTGCGCCCCAAGGCGGAGGAAAGTATATTGTCGCTGACGCAAAATTGCTGACGATATTTCGAAACACAAAATCAACGAGTAAATCCGGGAAACTCACCGACCTTACTCAGATGAGTGAAGGCCAGACGATTGATATGATGCAAATGGCTGCGGTTGTTGGAGCAAATATAGAATAGGTCGAAGACCAAGCCCCCGAATTATTTAATTAGAACGAATCCAATTGTCACCTTGGTATGGCGTCGATAGCGGTGCGGATATGAAGCACGACGGATTAAGTTTGCGATGAGCCCTACCTGTCAAGTAGGGTTTTTTCGTCAGCGATTTAAAACAATCTCTCTGATCTTACCGGGGAATAAGGCCCGATTCGACCGGTTTTAAATGCTCTTCCGGTATGAACTATGATCAGGGCAAAAATTGAAACAATCGAAGTCTAGTCATAAAGGGATAAGTAAATGATTGAACTACTAACAATCGAGAATCTTGCGAATCTCGGAGTTTTATTGTTTTTACAAGCGGTTCTTGGATTCGACAATCTTCTATACATCTCAATCGAATCGAAACGCGCTCCGAAGGAATCGCAAAAGTCTGTCCGCCGCAACGGTATTCTGATCGCTGTCGCGCTCCGGATCATCTTGCTGTTTTTGATGGTGTCGCTGATCGAGAGGCTTAAAGATCCGTTTTTTGAAATACATTGGACCGGATTTCTTGAGGGCTCGTTTAATTTTTCAACCATAGTATTTTTGTTTGGTGGTGTTTTCATTATCTATACGGCTGTAAAAGAGATCAACCATCTCTTGGTGGTGGAAGATCTTCAGCATGAGGGTGAGAACAAATCGGGTAAGAGTGCGGCGCAGGTAATCGCGCTGATCGTATTTATGAACCTGATTTTTTCGTTTGATTCGATCCTGTCGGCGCTGGCGATCACCAAGGTGTTTGTTATTCTGGCGATCGCGATTGTTTTATCGGGCCTGGCGATGCTTCTCATGGCCGACGGCGTTTCGGAGTTTATCGAGAAGAACCGCAAGTATGAAGTTTTAGGTCTTTTCATACTTTTGATCGTTGGCGTAGTTCTGCTCGGAGAGGGCGGGCATACTGCGCATTTAAAGCTATTTGGCTATGCGGTAGAGCCGATGTCGAAATCGACCTTCTACTTCTCGATCGCGGTCTTGGTGGCGGTAGATATTATCCAATCCGGTTATCAAAAGAAGCTTCTTGCCAGTAAGAAGAGCGTATGAGTAATTTGTCTAAAAATGAAGACCCGAAGTCGGTAAAACTACCACTGAATTTTGAGACAGATCGAATGCGCGAGGAAATTAATTCGATTGATTTTGGGGATTTTGTTTACTACGACGTGATGCCACTGCGCACCTTTGCTCATTTGGTTGACCCGGCCATCGCGCCGCCGCCAGCGCCAGATGACTATGCCGACGGAACGTGGACGGAATGGCTAGACACACCTCCGCTGAAAAAGTCGCCGTATCTCACCAAGGTTGTCGATACATTTCGCGACCATACGCGCGTTACTCTTGTAAGGCTGCTTCGCCTTGCGCCGGGCGCGATTGTAAAAGAACACAACGATCCGACACTCGGTTTGCATATCGAAAGATCGGTTATACGTCTGACAATTCCGATCGTAACTAATGACGGGGTAGAATTCTTTCTAAACGGGAAAGTTGTGCCGATGAAACCCGGCGAATGCTGGTATCTCAGGCTTACCGATCCGCATAAAATTTTCAATGCAGGTGCTACAGAAAGGATCAATTTGTCCATCGATATGGAGCCAAACGATTGGGTCAGATCCCTCATTCTGGCTAACAAGTCTGCCTGATTTCCATTGGGCTTGGGGGAAAACGGCTTATCGAAACGTCTGCAACATTCATATTATCGACCGGTCGATGCGGTACTCAGTGGCTCGCGAGCGTCCTCGAAGAGGAATTTTCCGATAAGATCCAAGTTGAACACGAACCGCTCAATGACGGTTACAAATCAAGGGAGATCCTTGCTTCGCGCCTGATGCCGGATACCGCAATAAATCTTTCGCCCTTGGTGTCGGCACATTTGGAAAATATCGAAGAGCATCTGGAGACTAAATCCTATATTGAATGCGGACATCCGAATTGGGCCTGGATGCCGTATCTTGTGAATCGATTTCGGGGCCGCATTCGCATCATCCATCTTACCCGTCATCCCGTCCCGACCAGTTACTCCTGGCTTACTCATGGGGCGTTTCAAGCGCCGATCTTGCCGCATATTCCTCCAAAAATATTGTTGACGCCCTTTGATGATGGAATTAGATTTGAGGAATATCAGCCTAATTGGGATAAGCTTAGTGCATTTGAAAAGTGCCTTTTCTACTGGAGTGAAGTAAACGCCTTTGCATGCGAACTGGAATCAGGGTGTGACATACCCTGGCTGCGACTCCGATCTGAGGATCTTTTTGAAGGAGGTGGGCTGGCGCAGTTGCTCGATTTTCTCGACCTTCCTGAGAATGAGGAGCTTGCGGGTCAAAGAAGAAAGGTCGTTGATAAGTTTCGGTATGTTGCCGTCGAATGGGCCGATTGGCGGATCATAAATGAGCATCCGCAGACTGTTGAAATCGCCGCGAGACTTGGCTACGATCTAGAGGATATCGATGATGCTGCCCTGCGCCGACGGTATTTGCCGTCGATATCATCCAAGAATTGAGCTGAACACCACTATCTAAAGTTAAAGCATGTGGATATTCCTTAAAATCTAAATAAGAACTATGAAATACGCGCTTCCGTTTGACGACCCATTACTGCCCAATTTTGCGGAATACGTTATATCTGACGGATTTTTACCCCACGAAACAATACGAATACTGGAGCATTGGGATAACAAAAAAGTCGAGAAGGCGGCTGTTTCGGGCGAAGAGAAATATAATGAAGAGCTTCGCAAATCCTCTTTAATCGGGCTCGAACCATCCGACGACACCCATTGGATCTATGAGCGCATCGCTTCCCTTGCGACTAGTGTAAATGCCCAGAGATATGGGTTCGAACTGAGGGGATTCCTGGAGCCGCTCCAACTTATGGAATATAAGACCGGTGATCTGTTTGATTGGCATATGGATTTTAGTGCCGGGGAAGTGTCGCACAGAAAACTAAGCATCACCGTACAGCTGAGCGATGCGGAATCCTACGAAGGAGGTGATCTGCAGTTTATGATCAATAAGGAAGCCGAAAACGCGCCCCGAAGGATCGGCTCGGTCATAGTTTTTCCATCGTTTATCCGTCACCGCGTAACAGAAGTTACCTCCGGAACCCGATATTCGATCGTCGCTTGGTTGTCGGGCCCGCCATATCGTTAGATGACGTAAGCGAGATCGGCATGCAATATGAACTTGCACGGATTAGCGAAAAAAAAAGATATCCGGCTGATAAATCTGCAACAGAGATTTCTGTCATTCATGCGGGAATAATTAAAGTAGGTTGAAACCTTACTTTGTATTATGGAAGAACTTCTACAATTCTTTGCGACCTACGGATATCTGGTGGTGCTTTTTGGCGTTCTGATCGAACAGCTTGGGATACCCCTTCCTTCCAACTTCGTCTTGATCATCGCCGGCGCGCTGGCCGGAGGCGGACAGCTTGAACTTACTTTTGTGATTCTTATAGCGGTCCTCGCGTGCTTGATCGGCAATACAATCTGGTTTTACGTCGGAAGGACTAGTGGATATAAAGTTCTGGGGTTTTTGTGCCGGATCTCTCTGGAGCCCGACCGCTGCGTCAACAGTTCCAAGAGCTTATTTAAGAAACAAGGTGCCAGATCCCTACTCGTCGCAAAATTTATTCCCGGCTTTAGCATTTTCGCGCCGCCGCTTGCGGGTGCGACGCGTATGTCTCTTGGCCGCTTTCTGATCTTTGATCTGTTGGGCGCCTTTCTTTGGGTCGGAGTGTTTGCTGCGCTCGGCTTCCTGTTTAGCAACCAGATCGAGAGCGTCATTGAATATGCGGGCAGCTTTGGTGCGTGGTCCGGGGCTATTGTGTTACTGGGCCTGGCGTGTTATTTGGCCTGGAAATACATCGCTCGCCAACGGTTTATCAGAAGCCTCCGGGTCGCCCGCATAAAAGCCGAGGAAGTAAAAGAGCGGCTTGACGCGAATGAGGAGATGCTGATCGTCGATTTGCGCGACCCGCTGGATTTTGAATCGAATCCGATCGTGATCTCGACGGCTGTGAGAATTCCGCTCGAGGAAATTGAAGAACGTCATCATGATCTGCCGCGAGACCAGGATGTAATTCTCTACTGCACCTGACCAAACGAAGCTACAAGCGCCCGGGTGGCGCTTCGTCTGAAACGGCTCGGAATAAAACGGGTTCGACCGCTCGAAGGTGGATTCAAAAAATGGGGTGATCTTGGTTTTCCAATGGATTCGATCTAGATTCGGATCACTTCCAAACTGCAGCCCGGCGTTTGTCCGTCTGAGCTGGCACCATTTCGGCGATCTTAAAAGGATTTTTTGACGCGCTCATAATCTTTGGGCTCGTTTATGTTGTCAAACTCGGAAACTCGACCTTTTGTTTCATAATACGAAATTTTTGCGAGCGATTCGATAAACCTCAAGACCGATAACGACTCGCCGGGGACTGTCAAAAGCCGTTTGAGGACTGGAAGGGAAGTTTCAATACGATAGACGGCACACAATGGCTGCAAGCGGCTCCCCTCAATTCTTGGTACGACAACATCAGAATCCGAATGAACTGCAAATTCAGCGAGATCGATTATCGTTTTTTTGATTATAAATGGCTGATCAACGGCAAGTACAAATGCGTACTCAGAGACACAATCAGTTAAAGCCGCGTGAATTCCGCCCATCGGGCCGCGGCCGCGATGTATATCTGATATGTGTGATACGTTTCCCGGAAGTTGCGGGACAAGATCTGTCTGCGAGCGGCTTAACACGATTTTGATTCGATCTTCGCAGACCGGTTTGAGAATACGCACCGCGTTGTCGAGAAATGTTCTGCCGGCGATATCTAAAAACGCCTTATCGCGCCCCATCCGGGATGATTTTCCACCTGCGAGGATATAGCCGGAAAATTCTTGGAATTTAGAATTCATTAAAAGTAACGCCACCGTCCCGGTGGCTGTCGTGGTGGCGTCTCGCCGCCGCTTCATATCTTGACCTTCTTGGTTACACAATCGATACCTGAGTGCGAGACGCACTCAGGACAGCCACTGGGACGGTGGCGCTACGCATTAACCAACTCTTTTTCAAGTGCCTCTGCAAGCACGCGTTTTTCACCCTTAGATTTGCGAATTTTGCATGCCACCACCTTATATTCGGGACATTTTGCTTCCGAATCGTGAACGTCGCTGGTGATTATGTTTACCATGATCTCAGGGAAGTGGAAGGTAGTGCTCATCACACCGGGTTTTACTTCGTCGGTCAACCTCGCTTTGATGTCCACCTTTCCACGAGCCGAAATCACACAGGTCATATCCCCATCTTTTATGCCATTGTCAGCGGCATCTTTGGGGTGGATTAGCAGGACATCTTCGGTAAGAATCTCGTTGTTTCGTGTTCTACGAGTCATCGTGCCGCAATTATAGTGTTCGAGTTCGCGGTTTGTCGTAATGATATATGGAAACTCTTTGCCGTGCTGCAGTATCTCCTCAGACTCGCGCCAATCGTGGAAAAAGAACTTTCCTTTGCCAATCTTAAACTCCTCGATATGGATGATCTCGCTACTGGAACCATCTTCGGGCACGGGCCACTGTTTACCGTTATCCCCTAATTCTTCCCATTTTACGCCCTTGAAAAATGGCACGATCTGCGAAATTTCTTCAAGCATCGTATCGGGAGCGTAATCGGGTTGGTCATAATCCATTCGCTGCATTATGTCGATCACGATCTGTCCGTCAACCTTCGCTCCCGGTATTGGATCGAGAACCGCATTGACACGCTGTATGCGCCGTTCACCATTAGTAAAGGTGCCCGATTTCTCCAGAAAGGAGGCTCCCGGAAGGACAACATCGGCCATTGCCGCAGTTTCGGTCATAAACAGCTCTTGAACGACCAGCAGATCCAGATTCCCAAGCGCTTTCATAACCTTCTTTGTATTTGGATCGGTCTGAACGACATCTTCGCCGATTATCCACATTACCTTTAGGTCGCCTGCAATTGCTGCATTAAACATCTCGGGGATCTTATACCCGATCTCAAGCGGCAGCTCGGCGCCTTTGTAGAAGTCCATGTAGTGATTTCTAATTTCCGGGTTTGTCACATCTAAATACCCGGCGCCCTGATGTGGCTGAGCGCCCATATCGGCAGCACCCTGGACGTTGTTTTGACCGCGCAGGGGATTTACACCGACGCCTCGGCGCCCGATATTTCCCGTTATCATTGCAAGATCAGCGATCTGCTGAACGGTAAAGGTGCCTTGCGAATGTTCGGTGACCCCCAGTCCGTGAAACGACATCGCGTTTGGAGCACTTGCGTAAGCGATCGCCGCCGCCCGAACTTTATCTCTTTCTACGCCGGTTACCCGCTCCATTTCATCAATATCCAGGGCCTTGATTCCCTTAACAAAATCGTTATAGCCTTCTGTTCTTGATTCAATAAACTCCTTATCTTCAAAACCTTCCGTAATAATGTAGTAAAGCATCATGTTCAGCAGAGCGACGTTGGTGCCGGGTCTTAACTGCAGAAAGTGTTCGGTGTATTTTGCGAGTTCGATCTCGCGCGGATCGATCACGATCGTCGTAACACCTTTCATCGCCGCCTGCTTCATTTTTGCCCCTGTGACCGGGTGGGCATCGGTTGGATTAGCGCCGATGATCATGATGCAATCTGTATACGCGATATCAGCAACCGAGTTTGTGGCGGCACCGGTTCCAAATGAACGCTGCATCCCGAGGGCGGTCGGGGAATGACAGACTCTCGCGCAGCAATCGATATTGTTTGTTCCGATCACCGCACGAATGAACTTCTGCATGAGGTAATTCTCTTCATTTGTGCACCTCGCGGATGAAATTCCGGCGATCGCATCAGGGCCGTGCTCGGCTTTGACCGAGTTCATCCTTTCGACCATATAGCTATAGGCTTCATCCCAGGAAACCTCTTCAAACTCACCATCTTTACGGATCAACGGCGAACGCAAGCGCTCGGGATGGTCGTAAAACTTAAACGCGTAGCGTCCCTTCAAACAAGTATGACCCTGGTTTACTTCAGCGTCATAAGGTGCGGTAATACTGACGATCTCACCATTTTTTGTTGCCACATCGAGATTGCACCCGACACCGCAATAGGTGCACACCGTGCGCTGAACCGTGTCGGCATCATTGGTTTTGGATTCAAAAACATCGCTGATCGCACCGGTCGGACATGCCTGGCTGCACGCGCCGCAGGAGACGCAATCGGACTCCTTGAAATCCTGACCCATTCCTTTGATGATCTTCGAGTCAAATCCCCGGCCCTCCATCGTCAGGACCATCTCACCCTGTACTTCATCGCACGCTCTCACACAGCGGAAACAATTTATGCACGCGGCAAGATGCGAACGCATATATGGGTGAGAGTTGTCGCCATTGCGGTGAAAATGATTCTTGCCCGGCGAATAACGAACCTGCGACATATCAAGCCCGACGCCCTCAGCCACTTTTTTCAGCTCATTATTCTTTGGATTGTCGGTCTCAAACTTGTCGGCCGGGTAATCGGTCAAAACAAGCTCTACAATATTCTTCCTGAGACGCTCCATTTTGTCGGTATGTGTGTAAATGTATGATCCGGGTGTTATTGGAGTATGACAAGAAGCCTGGACACGTGTCGGTCCATTTTTCTCCATGGCGACTTCGACGCTGCAGACCCGGCAGGAGCCAAACGGATCGAGATTTGGGGCGTCGCAGAGTGTAGGAACCGGATCGGGACCCATATTTCGCCTTAAAAATTCCAAGATCATCTCACCCGTTTCAAATTTAAAAGGCTTATCATTCACATATACGATATTTTTTGTCTCGCTCATCGCTTTCTCTCCGTTTTCACGTTACGCGCTGCCACCCACCTCGTAAACGAGGTGTCTATACTAACACTTCGCTATTCGACGCTAGCGGAAATGAGTCGATAACTCTTCTTCAAAATACTCCAACGCATTTTTTATGCCTAAAGGAAGACCTCCTCCAAGAGCGCACAAGGATCCGATCTCGAGCGTTTCCAGAAGATCATCCATCAGCTCCCGATTTATTTTTGGTCCGCCATTTCTTGAATTTTCGATCATCTCTTTTCCGCGCACCGACCCGATGCTGCAGGGGAAACATTTTCCGCAAGATTCATCAGCTGTGAACTCAAAAAGGTGCTCAAGGTATTCAATCATTGGAAACTTCTTTGGCACGGAAACAATTCCTGCGTGTCCGAGCAAGAAACCGCCGTCCGCGAAGCTCTCAAAATCAATAGTTAACTCATCGATCTTTGGCGTTGGAACGATCCCGCCTAAAGGGCCTCCGA
>JABDJV010000028.1 GCA_013003295.1 Pyrinomonadaceae bacterium
GAACCCGATCTAGGCCTAAAAGCCTGGCTATTCTCTTTTGTACCCTTGGGGCAAGTTACTAAGTAAATGGGTTTCGGACGTTATGTCGAAACTTAACGCCCGTCACCTAAAATCCTCTATCTACTCAACCTTCACAAAATCGGTTCCTGTTCGACCAAACGTTTCAGGATGATACATCTCCTCGGCTTTGGCCGGCGGAACAACGAATTCACCCGGCGTCGTTGCTCTGGCTACGTAAGTGTAGTTATAAACCCCACTCCACAATAGCGAACTAAACGCCTCGGCTCTTTCGTCGCGGAAATTCTGATGTTCAAACCAGCGCGAACGCCAGTAGTAGGAACCTCTGCCAAAAGACCGGCTTCCATAGGTGAGCACAGACGTGTTTCGCGTGCCTCGCGCGGCCTGCGGGATCGCCTCGGTTACGGCCAAACCCGGATTTAGTATCTCGAGTCCGGCAGGAAGCGGATCGACGAGTGCGACATGGTAGCGTCTCGCCTGGGCAACCATCGTCAGCTTCACGCGAACTCGCGCGCCGGCCTTGATCGTCCATTTGCCATCAGCGCCTTTTTTAACATCATCGGCATCGTCAACTCCCTCATATGAACGTAAGACCGTAAAGCCGTAATCGGCAGGTTTTAAGTCCAGATTCTTCGGAGCGTATTTCATACCAATTCGATAATACAGACGCCCGGCACCCTGCTTGTTAAGAATCAGATCAGCAGCCCCGCCCTGCTTCATCAGGTAATCCATCGGGATCTCAAGCTGTTTTGAATCGACCGATCGCCCGACAAACTTCTGTTCACCCGCGTAGGCCTTTCCGAGCCACACCTGGTTTACAAAATTCGGTGTTACTTTCTCGTAAGCGTTAAAATACTTGTCCAAAGCCAGCAGGATAAATACATTTTCCTGGGTGTTGCTCCAGCGCCCCTTCTTGCGATGAGCAAGGAGTCCGCGCGTGAGCTTCGGCACGAGATCATTGTCCTTATCGACCTTGAGCATTGCTTCGAGCAGGACCGCATCGGCGCGCCTGTTTGAATACATGATCACCCATGCGCTGTCGCCGTAGTTGGTATTAAACTGAGCGGTCGCCGCGGTCTCACTTGTTCGATTTAGCAAGAAACGCTTGATCGCCTCGACTTCCGCCTGGGAATTCTTACCATCGGCAAGAACTGACATCGTCCAGCCCAGTGCTTCAAACGGCATTTTCTGAATAGTGGAATCGGCTAGTAACTTCTTAGCTTTGGCCTCATCATTGTCACCCATCAAATTTCTCACGTACAGGGCGTAAGCCGAGATCGTTTTACGGACATTTGGCCCATAGTAAGATGGGTAATGCTTCTCGATATTCTTCAGATATGGCTTGACGCGCGTGATCATACGGTCCGGCACTTTGAATCCTTTCTTTTTCGCCAGGACCAATGCATGGGCAACGTGTGCGGTAACAAACGGATACTTATAACGCTCGCCCGAACGCCTCCACAAACCAAAGTAGCCATTGCCGTTCTGGCGCGATTGCAGCACCTTTATATCTCTCGCAAACTGCGACCTGATCGCTGCATCCTTGGGCATTTCCTCGGCTTTGAACGCGGTCAGAACATCCTTAAGCGCCGCGATCGAGATCATCCTTGAGGAGATCTGCTCGGAGCAGGCGAAACGATATTTGTACAAATATATGAACGCATCTGTCAGCTCCTGTAGCTGAGTCGAAGAGGTCGTTACTTCCAATCCTCCGAATTGCGAATAGACATCCTTTGGTGCCTGGACCGGTTGCGCGATCGCACCGTTTTGGTCGGTCGTTCCGTAGGTTGCAAATGCCTCGGTCGTCGCAGGGGTCCAGACCGGAAGGTCGATCTCCGCGGCGTCTGAGTATCTGCCGGAATTTACCGCCATTTGAAACCTGGCCTTCCCGGCCATATCGGCCGTTACCGGGAAGCGAACCTCGGCCCGATCATTTGCTTTGATCAAGACTTTTCGCCCTCCGCCATTTGTTAATGTCGCATTTGTTGCCCTGACGCCGACATTGACCATCATGTCCTTGTCGGTTTGATTTTGAACAACCACCGGTAATTCAATTTTGTCTCCGAAGTTCATAAATCTCGGTGCCGATGGACGAACCATTAATGGCTGTTTCGCGGTAATAGAAGATTCGCCTTTGCCAAACCGCTTAGCCTGGTCAACTGAGACTGCCATCACGCGGTAACGCGTAAGATTATCGGGCAATTTCACCGGAACAACCGCTCTACCGCTCGAATTCGTCTTTACGTTTGGCGCAAAAACCGCCAAAGCATCAAAATTCTTACGCAGACTTATCGGGTCCTGATTTCCAGGTGAATTATCGTCACTATCCCTCTTCTCCGATTCTTCTCGCACGACGCTATCCATAAGCATTCCAGCCTCGCTTTTAGCCGCAGCAGGAGCGTTGGCGCGCATACGGGCCATCGGCTTACGCTTGGCTCCGCCGGCAAGCTGTTGGTTGGCCACCGTTGCAGGAGGCGCAGGAGGCGGCGATTTAACATCTGCGGGATTGCCCAAAAGGACGTCTTTTCGCAAATGGTAATTCGAAACTCCCGCGCCGCGATTCGAATAGAATGTGCTGAGCGGATTCGCCAAATTGTATCCCGATAGCGCCAAAACGCTTTCATCGACAACAACTACGGCAACTTCCGTATTTGCAACAGGTTCTCCGCGATAGTCTTTCACTGCGACGTTAACATTTGTTTTGCCGGCCGGTTCGACGGTTTTGTCTACCGGATCCGCTGTCACTGTCAATTCTCTTGATTTCTTTGAGATCGGTAAATTTAGCGTACCGCCGGCAAACGCAGGACGCTTTGCAAGCTTATCAGCGACTTCTCCTTTATCATTTGTCCTCGCTGTTGCTCCGACCAGGTCGACCTGTGCGTATATATTTGGCAAATACTCACCTTTAAGCGGTATCTTCAAAGTGGTCGAAGATTCTTTCATCGTGAATCGTTCGGTCTTTACTATTCCCTCTCGTCTCAGCGTCAAAACTCCCTCTGCCGGCGCAAAAGGTGAGATAACAAGGATCTCGGCAACGTCGCCCGGCTTGTAATCCTTCTGACTCGGAATCAATTCGACCTTTTCTTTCGAAACATTTCTTTGGGGTGGCGTTTTTCCACCCGCTACCCAAACCGTCATTTCGGATTCGTTAAAGCGCTCTTTGTCATCCATCACAAGAGCGGTGATTATGTATCGACCGCCATTCTTTGCGGTGAATTTGCACTTCTGCTCTTCGCCTGCAGATTGCACGTTGCAGAATTGCTCATCAATGGTTTTTTCTTTCCACCCTCCTTTTTCAAATGCCCAGGATTTCAAGACCGCCTTGATCTCAACGTTTTTGCCCGAAACGAGTTTTCCGTCAAGGTCCGAAACGATCGAGTCAATCTCGATGTTTTCACCTTTTTGAACAAATGTTCGCTTTGATTTGATGCCAACATACAGGTCAGCCGGATGCACCAGTAGCGAGGTCGAACTCGACCAGGTTTGCCGGTTGACATCCTGAACCGAAGAGGAAGCGGTTACCCGGTAAGGCCGCGGCGGTTTCACCGATTCGAAATCGATTCTTAAATTGTGCTTTCCGCTCGCGTCGGTAACTCCCTTAAAGTTCTTCACGCTTCCGCCGTAGTAGTTACTCCTGCTCGAGCGATACCACCAAGGCACCCAACTTCCAAATATATAGTCCCCACGATTTGGCGGCGTATAGCTGGTCGCCGTCGCCCGAACAGTCCAATTCACCTGGGCATTTGCAAGGCCGCCACCGGCATAGTAAGTCGCATTCACTTCAGCGTTCGCTTTGCCTCCGACAAAATGCGGACCTTCGCTCGCGACCTTGGATTTCACCTCAAACTCCGGACGGCGAAATTCCTGAATTTGGAACCGGTGGTTGAAAACCCTTCCGCTCAAACCACTGTCTACGCGGAGTTCTACCCTTGAATTTCCAAGGTTTGCGTTGTCTGGCAGCTTGAATTTGAGATCAAATGCTCCAAAAGCATTCAGATTTAGTGTTCCCTTTGCGATCTCGTTGTTTCGAGGGTCTTTTACCGAATAAGTCAATCCCCTGGCCGAATCGCCCAATCGGGTTACGTCCCCGAGTTCACCACGCGTGATCTTGCGGATATAGCCCTTTACGGAAACCTCTTCCTTTGGGCGATACATTTTGCGGTCATCAAATACAAACCACCTTAGATAGTCGCGTTGCGGTTTCTGATACCAGTTACCGGTTTCACGATAGTAGTAATCGGAATTCTCGGGCAAAAATGCTACGTCACGGCCTTTTTTTGCGATAAGCATATTTGGCTGCTTAGCGCGGTTCGTTGGCAGCGGAAGACGAAGCATCCCGTTTGCAGGGGTTCTGTTCGATGTCGCTTTTTCGATCGTTTCGGTTTGCGTGGCTGCGCCATTCTGATCGATCGTCTGAATTTCATTTGCCTGCGAACTTCCCCAGCTCGTGAGCCAATCCCAGGCTCTCGAAGCGTATGACTTTTCTTCCACCACCGGCTGATTGCTGCTGACAGCATTTCCGTTCGGATATATCGATAGATCAACCCCCGAAACCGGTTTTCCCGAGCCAAGATCGGTCGCAAACCCGACCAACTCCTCGTGATCAACAAAAGCGTCCAGACCTATCTTCGTAGCTTGGACCCACGTCGAAATTCTTGTTCGATCGTATTTGTCGCGTTTTTTCGTTGGAGTAATATCGAGCACGACATTTCCAAATCCGCCGCGCATATATCTCGATAGATCGATCCTTGTCTCGACCATTTCGTCGTACTTCTTTTCGATCGGCACAATACGATTGCTGATCAGCCGCCCCGGCATCGGAGCTTTTGTTCCATCGTCATAATTTCTGTATCTGACGAATTTTTGAAAACGCGACCAATGCTGCGGCTGAACCCGATAGACCTTCACACGCATCGAGGGCTGATTTGTGGAATAGACCGAAAACGAAGGCTTCTTAGTCGTTGGGTCAAGAACGACCATATTTCCGCCCTGCGCATACAGGCTGACCGGTGCCGAACCGGTTCGGATAGTTACTTTTGCCGATTTAACTAAATTCTGCTCATATATATCGCGAATCCGATCATCAACCGATACAGTATAGGTTGTTCGGCCGCGTTTTACGCCCTGAATGTATACAAATTGCCCGTTTGGGTAAATTTTTAGTCCTTCTACGGCGGGCGAGATCTTGATCATCGATTTGTCGAATTTTGAAGAATCGATATTGTTGCTAAATCTCAGATACCAGGTGTGAAACGGCGAACAGTTCTTGCTCCGGCGGTAGTTACAATAGCCTTCGACGAATTTCATCGCCCCGTACGTGCGGTATGAAAACGACTGTGCGCTCGTTGTTGTCAGCGGCCCCTCGGCAGAAGGGGTTCCCTTATTTATTGTGACTTTGATCGGCGAATCAGCCGGCAATGCGTTTTCCGTGCCGCCTTCAGAATTTACCGCGCGAAACGCTATCCAGCGGTTCGGCTGTGATCTCTTTTTGTAATAAGCAAGATTGGATTTCGCGACCTCTTCTTCAGTCAAAAGCCTGATCGGGAGCCGTTTGCCCCGCGCCGTCACGGATATCGTTTCCAAAACTGCTCTTGGATTTATCTCCTGATCAAAAGAAGCAAACATTAAGGCGTTTCGACGCGTGGTTTGATTTTTTGAAGGAAAATGGCTGAGCATCTTCGGCGGGGGTGTTGTAAAGGTCCAAACTACATCTTTATTCAGGATCTGTCCGGTTGCTGCCTTCGTTCCGGCGGGAATCCGTGCGGTATACTTCGTCGCCATACGAAACCGCTTGGTTGTGTCAAACATCAGAGTCTTTGTTCCCAGCCAGCGCCATTTGCCTTCAGCATTTGGTGTCAATTGAACCGGCACGGTCTTCGCGGCCCCATCTTGCGATGTCACAGCAACCATCGGAAGCGAAAAAGTGACGCTCAAATCTGGCGCGAGGGCAACTTTACCTTCGGGCGAAAACCTCGTAACTTCAAGCGCCTGGTCATTATTCACATTCGGCGCACTTCTGGTTTCGCTGGCCGGGAATTTTACAGGAATTCTTTTACCTGTTTTTGGCGCTGGAAGACTTCCAGCCCTTTTTGCAAAATCCGTTTTATCACCATCTTCCGTGATAATTTTTGGAAGCCGTTTCAGTAGATTCGACGTCTCGCCCTCAGAGAGCGGATCTGTGTTCGCAGGCTCCGGAGTTACCCGGTTTTCAGCACCTTCAACTCCCTCGCTAAGACTAAATTTTAACCCCCCGGGCACCTGTTTGTATCTCGCATCCCGCGTCTTTCCCAAAACCTGCGCGTGCGTCCGCATCCCAAATGGTGCGATCATGCTTAGATATACCGTGGTCAACAGAATAAAAGAAATCGTTTGCTTCATCTTATTTTCCCTCATGCCGGATTTTTGAAATTTTGTTATTGATGTGGAGCAAGAATGCTCACTTATTTTACTTTAAATCCCGCGTTTGAACTAACATAAATTATTTGATGCACCGAGTGCCTCTCGGATTGAGAACGAAATGAGGTTTCCTTTCTTGCAAAGCTCTTAAAACGCCGTAACAGTTAGCTAAAGTTTTTTAGAGTTTTTTGTTAATCAATTTATAGGGTAAAATAATTTTTTAGCCAAAAGCACAGTAGGTTTCGCGGAAAACCTTTGAGTTTTGGCATTTTATTATCATATGAACGGATTTTCTTGATATACTTTTGGAATGCAACTTTACGGATTTTTCCATCGTAAAGTATTGTGAGAAAAGTTCTTTTACGAAAATTTTAGGAGCAAATTAGAAAATGGGATTGTGGCAGAGAATTAAAAGAATGTTTCGGGCAGGCACGGGAGCCGCGCTTGATAGGGTAGAAAACCCCGAAATGGTTCTTCAACAAACGATTCGAGATATGCGAGATCGCGTACCCGAACTCAACAACTCAGTTGCGCAGGTAATGGCTACCGAGCGCCTCCTCGCAAAAAACAAGGAAAGCCTTTCTGAAAAAGTGGTCGATCTCGATTCAAAGATAAAAGCTTCTGTAAAAATGGGGCGTGACGATATCGCTACTGCCTACATCGGACAGCTCCAGCAGGCGCAAGTTGATCTTGAAAAAACGTCTGCTCAGCTTGAGTATGCGGATAATGCTTCAAAGCAAGCCTTGAAGGCGCGTGATAATTATGTACTCAACATGAAGAAGCGTTCCGCAGAAGCAATGCAGCTGATCAGTGCCTCAAAACAAGCTAAATTGCAGGAACAGCTCGCTCAAACCATGGAGTCGTTTGATATCGGAGACGATGCTTCAACGTTTAATGAGATGCGCGAGAAGATCGATCGGCGCGTCGCCGCCGCTGAAGCCAAGCTCCAGCTTGGAACTTCATCGGTCGACAACCAAATGCATGACATCGAGCGCGAAGCAATGGATATCCAGCTTCAGGATAAGCTTCTATCCTACAAAGCGGAGATGGGGCTTTTAGCAGAGGGTTCGAGCAATGATGCTAAGCAGATCGAATCCGGCACGGATGGAGCCGAAGAGCCAGCGTCTGAGGCGCAAACCTCCGAAGAAAAATCGACCGATGCTTTGCTGAATGAGGCGGAAGAGCTCCTAAAGAATGCCGGCGAATAGGCGGTAAGAAAATTTCGCAAAACTCACGATGCAAATTTAGCATCAAAGCAGTTAGCAATTTATGGCGGATATAGCAAAATACCAGCAGTCAATCGAAAAATTTAATTCCTCGTACGCAAAAGAGGCTATCAAAGAGCCTGTAAATTTTTGGGGACTGGCTGGGTTCGCAGTTGCTGCAGCTTATACTCAAAGCGTTATTCCGCTTTTGATCGCAATCGCCTTCGAGTTTGTTTACATGCTGGTGGTGCCAAACATTCCCGGCTACCGACGGCTGGTTCAGGATCGCACACGAAAAAGACTAAAGGCGTTGAACATCAACAACCGTGAAAAGCTGATCAAGAGTTTTAGTCCGCGCGAACGCGAAGCGGTTGAATATCTTCGGTGGCAAAAGAATAAAATTCAGGAGAATTACAGAAAGTTTGCGGGAGCTAAATCGCTTCCCCAGAATTTGTTATCTCTTGACCGCCGTTGGGAAGACTTTGTCGACCTGCTCGATATTTACCGCCGCCGAAAACAGCATCTGAAATCGATCAACCGTCAGGCGGTTCATAACCAATTGAGCCAGGCCTTTCGCGCCGCTGAAAATGCGGATGATGAAAAGACGAAACGAATTCAGCAAACAAATGTCGAGATCCTGAAACGCCGTCTTGCTTCCTTTGATGAACTCGAACGAAGTGTAAAACTGGTTGAGGGACAGCTCCAATCAATTGAGAACTTCTTTGGTTATCTAAATGATGAGATCGTAACGATGTCGACGCCGGAAAAATTCTCGCTGCTGGATTTCGAACAGCTCTCAGATTCGATCGCGATGACAAAGCAAATGCTCGACGCGACCTCGGATTCAGTCGGTGCTCTTGACGCCTACAATCGTGAAATGGGCAATTACGAACTCCTTCCCGAAAACAACTAACCCTGGAGCGCGGACATCCCTGTCCGCGCGAACGCCAGGCGTTCGAAACCACAAAATCCTTTGATGATGAGTATGCAATTTGATCGCATTGTAATCTGCGGACAGGGACGTACGCGTTTCGGCGCGCTCTAAGTTTCTCCACGTAACCAAACTCGATCTCGAGTTCGAACGCTCTGCGTTTGTGCGGAAAGGGATGTCCGCGCTCCGGCGCGCTCTAAGTTTCTCCACGTAATCAAACCTGATCATCGAGTTCGAACGCTCTGCGTTCGTGCGGACAGGGATGTCCGCGCTCCGGCGCGCTTCACTTGCTACTTTTTCCTATTTCAAATAAAATTGGGAGTTTCTGAACAAGTCGGAATTTTAATCTAATAGATAGTAAATATTTAAGATAGGAAGTTTTTTAAGATGAAAAAAGTAGGAATTTTGGTCGGACGTGAGACTACGTTTCCGGCCGCGATAATTGAAAGCATTAATGAAAACGGCAAGGGAAAAGTAATTGCCGAGATGGTCAAGTTTGGCGGGATCCGCCTTGACGAGGATAAGAAATACGATGTGATCATCGATCGCATTTCACATGAGGTTCCATATTACCGGGGCACGTTGAAAAGACTCGCACTTGAAGGAACACATATTATTAATAACCCATTCTGGTGGTCAGCCGACGACAAGTTTTTTAACTTCGCGCTCGCGTCGAAATTAGGGGTTGCGATTCCCAAAACGGTTCTTCTCCCGCAGCATTCATATATTGATGATATCAAT
>JABDJV010000031.1 GCA_013003295.1 Pyrinomonadaceae bacterium
GTCTTTAGCCCCGATAATATTTCGGTCCAACCCGACTGCACGGCTTCATTCATCGGACTGTATTTGTCCAGTTCGTCGTGGGTAAGCGTCAGGCAGCAGACATTTCCGCGCTGATCGATCTCGTAACTTACTTTTGAAGGCATATCGGAGCGAACGGCGCCTTCCCAACGAGGGTCAAAGGTCGTTACAAGTCGTTTCGGCTCCTCGATCTCCAGTACCTCACCTACTAACATTTCGTTTTTGTCGGGATCGATATAACGCAGTTCGCTTCCGATCTTCCAGTCTGACACGACTTCTGTTCCGAAGTAGTATTGCCGGGTCATATCCCCGTTTGTTATCGCTCTCCAAAGCTCTGCGGGTGTTGTTTCGATCAAAATTTCGTATACATGCTTGTGTTTGCTCATTTTACTACTCTCCAATTTTCGCTTTATTTTCATTAAGTTTCCTGTGAACGGTTTGGCATATTTGCTCACCCAGCGATCGTAAACCTCTTGAATCGGAACCGGATTTAAGTAGTGAAATTTGCTGCGTCCAACTTTGCGGTGGACTATCAAACCAGCTTCCTCGAGGATCTTCAGGTGTTTCATCACGCCAAAACGGGTCATCGGCAGCGATTTTGTAAGCTCCTGAAGACTCTGGCCGTCGCGAATAAACAGCAAGTCAAGCAGCCTTCGTCTGCTGGGGTCGCCCATTGCCCGAAAAATCCGATCCTGATCCATGCCAAATACTATAAGTGACCATTTGGTCACTTGTCAAGAAAAAAGTGCGTGATTAAGTGTGTACTGCTTTATTGATATTGGTCCCATCTAAATCGTGGCGGGTTCAGTCGAGTGCCAAACACTCATATGACAATGCGCACACTCCTTGTGCAGTCGTTGTTTCTGCCTGTTGCGCGTATCAACCGATGCTAATAAAATGACCCCAATAAAGAAATCGAAACTACCTTATGAAACGAGATATCAAGGCACCAACCGGCACCGAACTGACCTGCAAAAACTGGCTCATCGAAGCCGCTTACCGCATGATTCAAAACAACTTAGACGCCGAGGTTGCGTTTGATCCGGATAATCTGATCGTTTACGGCGGGCGTGGTAAGGCGGCAAGAGATTGGGAAAGCTATGACGCAATTCTTGAGAGCCTCAAAGATCTCGAAGAAGACGAGACGCTGCTCGTCCAGTCGGGAAAACCGGTCGCGGTTTTTCGCACCCATACGGACGCTCCAAAGGTCCTGATCGCAAATACTAATATCGTTCCGCACTGGGCCACACAGGAGCAGTTTGACCAATACGAGCGCGACGGTCTGATGATGTACGGGCAAATGACCGCCGGCAGCTGGATCTACATCGGTACACAGGGGATCCTGCAGGGCACTTACGAGACATTTGGATCGCTGGCGCGCCAAAAAGGATGGGGAAATCTTGAAGGAAAGTTTGTATTAACCGCTGGCTTGGGCGAAATGGGTGGTGCCCAGGCGCAGGCGATCACTTTTAACGGCGGGGTCGGATTGTTGGTCGAAGTTGACCCCTGGAGGATAGAGCGTAGGCTTCAATTAAAGCAGGTAGATACATCCGCAGAAAGTTTAGACGATGCTTTAAGTCAGGTCAGTCAAGCAGTTGCAAACAAAGAAGCTAAGTCGATAGCATTTTGCGGCAATGCAACTGAAGTGTTGCCTGAGCTTTTGTCCCGCGGAGTAGTACCCGATGTAGTTACCGATCAGACGTCTGCGCATGATGTTTTGTATGGGTATATCCCGACCGGGTTGTCACTTGAAGCGGCAAGCGAATTACGTAAATCGAATCAGCGAGAGTACGAAAAACGCGCGATGGATTCGATGGCGACACACGTCGAAGCAATGCTCGAATTTCAAAGAAAGGGCTCGGTGGTATTCGATTACGGCAACAACCTGCGTCAGAGAGCGCTCGACAATGGGGTTTCGAATGCTTTTGACTACCCCGGCTTCGTTCCTGCCTACATCCGACCACTTTTCTGTGAAGGAAAGGGCCCGTTCCGTTGGGTCGCGCTTTCGGGAGAAAAGGAAGACATATATAAAACCGACGAAGCGATAATGAATCTCTTCCCTGAAAACGATCATTTGTCGCGCTGGCTGGCAATGGCACAGGAAAAGGTCGAATTTCAGGGGCTTCCGGCGCGAATTTGCTGGCTTGGGTATGGCGAACGGGCAAAAGCGGGATTGAAATTGAACGAAATGGTCGCCGATGGGACTTTAAAAGCCCCGATCGTCATCGGACGCGATCATCTTGATTGCGGTTCGGTCGCCTCGCCAAACAGGGAAACCGAGGCGATGAAGGACGGCTCCGATGCAATCGCTGATTGGGTATATCTAAATGCCTTGATCAATGCTGTCGGCGGTGCGACCTGGGTTTCACTCCATCACGGCGGTGGTGTCGGGATCGGTTATTCCCTCCACGCCGGGCAGGTTATTGTTGCCGACGGGACACCTGAAGCGGCAGCAAGAATCGAACGGGTACTGACAAACGATCCCGGAATGGGCGTTGTCAGGCATGTTGACGCGGGCTATGAAGAAGCGATTGATTTTGCTGAGAGGAATGGTGTGAAAATTCCTATGGAATCCTAAGAGTATGCCGGCAAATTTTGTTAATGAGAAAAACGAATGCTTCGTTTGCGAGACTGAGAATTTTAACAAATCGCGTACTCGCCGATATGTGTGCAAGGATTTACCCGTCGAATAGAATGGATATTGCGTTCTACATTATCCCAACGATGAAAAGCATAAAATCCCAACGATGAAAAGCATAAAAATACAAACTTCGCAGCAGTCATCGCTCAGAAGATTGAAAATAGAGATTTTAGATTTGATTATGTGCATTTCTCGCTTCCATTAATTCTTGCCGCAAAAGAGTTCGAAGGTGATGTTTCCTTCTATCGCACAACCTTTAAAGATGGAGCAATATTCGATTCCTCGGTTTTCAAGGAAAAGCGGATTACTCCTATTCAACCTTCGCTGGAGCGAATTTTGTTCGCACAAGATTTAAAAAACTAGCATTGTTTACAGGAGCCGGCTTCTTAAAAGTAGACGAACCGCTCTTACCCGATGGATATATAATCGATTCACCTAATTTTACGCTTTCATCATTCGAAAATGAGGTAGATTTCAGTGAAGCTGAGTTTCATGCTTCTGCAACGCTCATTTATTCGTTGGAGATAATTTTTGCACCGATTCAACTCGCACTTTTGGCATTGGCACTTCGGCGAAAGTTTATGAGATAAGCAGGACAGGCATATCATTGTGCGATCAGGACAAGCTTCCTTACGGTTGCGTTTCTGCCGGGTTCATTTGTTTCTTAGTCGCGGATGCGACAAAAAGATAGTAGCCAGTGGTGAAGCGCAGCGGAACCTCTGGTATCTATTTTCCCGACGTTTTAGCTCTGAAGGAGCGAAAGACTTTGTTGCACTCCTTCAGAGTGCGATTTTCAATTCCAAGCCGACCAGAGGTTGCGCTCCATTTCATTCCGCTTTACCACTGGCTACTTTCTGGTCGCTTCTGCCGAAGCTATTCTTTTAGAACGTCTTTTTTTCTGTCGTGATAAGCCCCACGCACATGCAGAATCGTTACCTTAAAACGTTCACAATAAAAATAGTTCTATCTCGGTTGATAATTAGTTGCCGAAGCTCTCTGCGTGTGGAGCATTCATTTTTTAGTCGTACTTATTGACGAAAGAACTTTTTTGACAATCGTTACAATACCTACCGCGAGCAGACCCGCGATGATTCCATAAATGGCGTCTTTGATGATCGTAGGTATTTGCGGGAAAAGATGATGTAAATAATCTATATTATGATTAAAGATCCCGCCGGCGACGAGAAGCAAGGCGATCGTTCCAACGATGCTAAGGAAACGAATAACTAGGGGTAATAAATTGACTAAAATTCGTCCGAAATTAGCGGTGAGTCCTTTTTCTTTGGACGAACGGAGTAGTCTATATCCGAGGTCATCCATCCTTACAATTAACGCGACCAGCCCATAAACGCCGACTGTTGCAACCAACGCGATTATCGAAACTGTAATAATTTGAACGGTCAGCGACCTATCCAAAACAGTTCCCAAAGCGATAATGACTATTTCAGCCGACAATATGAAATCTGTAGAAACCGCTGATTTTATTTTTGCCTTTTCGACCGCTTCGCTATCCTTGGGGTGCGGTTCTTCAACGGAATGATCGTGTTCGTGTTCGTTTCGATGAAGTATCCAATGAAGGATTTTTTCAACACCTTCATACGCCAAATAAAATCCTCCGATAACCAATATCACAACAATAACTGGCGGGTATATTACATTTAATATAAACGCCAGAGGAACAATAATGAGTTTGTTGATGAATGAACCTTTGGTGATAGCCCACAAAACAGGGAGTTCACGGGAAGAAACAAAACCGGTCGCTTTTTCTGCATTAACCGCGAGATCATCACCCAATAAACCTGCTGTTTTTTTGGTAGCGACTTTGCTGGCTAAAGCAACATCGTCCATCAACATCGCAATATCGTCTAAAATTGCAAAAATTCCTGATGCCATAATTTTTAATAAAATTTAAGAAAAAGAATGTTTCGGATATTTTCTAGCTTCCAAATGATGTTTGATTTCAGATTGTAACAACGCCTTCAAAAAAGGCGAATTCATTCATCCTTTGTTTAGCTATTTCAATAATTAAGGGAAATTTTAGACATCTTACAAGATTTTCTTTGGCAAAGCCATATTCACTTTTTCTTGCTTTTATTATGTGAACCCGATGAGTTCACTGGGTTTTTATTTCTGATAACATTAGACTATAAAATAATCGTAAATGACAAAGTAAGTTAGATCAGGCGCAGATGTTTTATAAAAGACATGAGTAAAACTGAGTCGGAAAAAAAATTGCCAGGCAAACGAAAAGACAGCATTATTCCATATTTGGCGTGGATGATCGTTTTAGCAGCTACTGTAGGGAGTCTTTTCTTTAGCGAAGTGATGGCGCTTCCACCTTGTGTTTTGTGCTGGTATCAGCGAATCGCGATGTACCCGCTGGTATTTATAATCGGGGCGGGAATCATCATGCGGGACCCGCGTATGAAGGTATACGCGCTGCCGCTATGTCTGATCGGCCTGGCCATCTCGGGGTATCATAATTTGCTTTATTACGGGATCATTCCGGAGAGTATAACTCCCTGCAAAGAGGGGATCTCTTGTACGACAAGGCAAATCGAATGGTTGGGATTTATTACGATACCATTGATGGCGCTGGTATCTTTTCTCTTAGTAACGGTCTGTCTGCTGATTTACAAACCTAAGGAGCAATAACTTAATGAGCAAGGAAATCAAGATTCTGGGCGGAATTGCGATCGTGGTGATCGCCGCTGCAATTATTGGGGCCAGTTTTTATCGAAATTCGACTCCGGTTGCGACCAAGCCTGCGAATGCGACCCCGGCGAAGTCGTGGAAGGAAAACGAGGCCTTTATAAGGGATGACAGCCCGACGCTTGGGCCAAAAGATGCAAAGGTAACGATCGTCGAATTTCTCGACCCCGAATGCGAATCATGCGCCAAGTTTCATCCAATAGTAAAAAAGGCCTTAAAGGATTATGAAGGAAAAGTAAGGTTGGTAGTTCGTTATATGCCGCTTCATCCAAACTCGCTTTCGGCGGCAACTTTTCTTGAGGCTGCCGGAGAACAAGGCAAATACTGGGAGGCTCAGGATCTGCTTTTCGCGAAACAACCCGAATGGGGTACGAGGCACGGAGTTGGTCATGGCGCGCCGCAACCCGATGTAAACGCTCTTTTCAAGAAATACGCTGGCGAATTGGGGCTTAACATCGAGCAGATGAATGCGGTATATTCCGCCAATAAATACAGGGCGAAGGTTGAGCGAGACCAAAAAGACGGGCAATCCCTTGGCGTAAGACAAACGCCGACTATATTTGTAAACGGAGTAAAACTGGCGCGCCTGGATGATACGAGTTTGAGATATCTGATCAACGCCGGTTTAAAATAAAGCCGGAGCGCGGACATCCCTGTCCGCACGAACGCTATGCGTTCGAAAATAGCATGAACTTCGAACTTCAATCACCGATTCGTTTGCTTGCGCAAACGTGCGGACAGGGA
>JABDJV010000036.1 GCA_013003295.1 Pyrinomonadaceae bacterium
AAGATCTTTTCCTGTTCATCACAGCCCGAAAAACTGATCGGGGAAAACCATGCATCGAAGATCTGACGGTTAAGTCGTTTTTCTACTGATCCGAGAATATTGTCCCAAATATTCTGATTTTTTGCTGAGGATTTCATCCACACTCCAAAGAAATTTATTATCGGTTTCTTGATGAAACTCTTAAGCAGTTTGCTTATCGGGGGACAGCTCGAAAAACGTCCGAATAACTGTTCATTTACAAACGATGCAAAGTGTTACATTACGGTAAACTTAGAGGATTTCAAATCGCGGATATAAGAGTTTTCCACAGAGTTTTCCACAGTTTTGTGGAAAAACGCATAAAACTTAAAGCGATACTTTAAGCGCAATGTTTTCAACAACTTACAAGAGTTTTTATATTGGAAACGAGACAAAGACTATCAAAGGGATAAATGAATTGCAAGTAGTTATCCACAGATTTTAAAATAAACAATCTTTAAAGACATAGAAGCCTTATCGTTACGAGAATTTAACAAAAAAGTTTTTTTTTCGAGCCGCGAAAATGAGCGAAATTTTCAGAAAAAAAAAGAAAAAACCGGCATGAGATTTTCCGGTTTTTTCTTAAACCCTGCTTAAGCAAACGTGGCGCTCCGGGAATTATTCACCAGCCTGTCTTAAGGAGCTCGCTCCTGAATTTTCCTTGTTGATTTCTGCCGGGTCGCCATAATAAGAAACCCTGCTTGCACCTGAAAGATCGGAGTTGAGTTTTTGCCTGACGCTGACGTAAGCCCGGCTGGCTCCGCTGCCGTCGACCGAGACGTTCACCGCTTTCAGACCTTTTGCGTTGAGCTTGCTCGCACCGTTCATATCGATTTCCAGATCATTAACTTTGCCGCTGGCTTCGATCTTTGAAGCACCGCTGAGTTCAATCTTAAGCGATTCACCGTCCAGGTTTTCAAGCGAGGTTTTCGTAACACCCGAAACTTCGAGGCCCTCAATGTGCGGCGCCGAAATTCTGATCTTCGCCCTGAATTTCTTAAACCATCCTCTTTCCTTGGATATCACCAAAACACCGTCATTTACTTCGGTTTTGATGTATTGAAGGATGTTGTCATCAGTTTCAACTTCAAGCGAGAACTCCTTTTGTGCAACGATCTCAACGGTGAAGAGCCCGCTAACCTGTACGGCTTTGAAATCAGACACCTCGCGTTTTTCGACGACGACATTGCCCGAAGGGCTTGTACGCCGACTGAGACCGATCGAGATCGAATCGTCTGAAAAGAAATTACCGACCGAAAATATATACGCCGCTACCGAACCGACGATCAGGGCAAGTATAAAAACCAAAACACCTATTTTCTTCATTTTTCCCTCCGCAAGATAACTTTCGAAATAACCCTGCCCATTCAAACGCTTTTAAACTTAGAAAAGTTCGGTCTCGCTTAACATTTCCGGGCAAAAGAGCGAAAATTGCTGAAAAACGGTTTTCCAGGGCATTTCAAATATGAGTAATTTAGATAAATTCGCAGCGGCAATAAATTGCATCGACGGCCGAGTTCAGGCGCCGGTCGCAGAATGGCTTAAGCTGCACGCACAAGTTCAGTACGTTGATATGATCACTGAGCCGGGTGTAGATAAAGTCCTGACAGCGGGCGGAATTCGTCAAACGGCTTCGATCGCTGAAAAACTGAAGATATCGATCGATGCTCACGGCACGAGCACTGTCGCCGTAGTTGGTCATTTTGATTGTGCAGCAAATCCGGTTTCGTTTGAGGAACATAAAACGCAGATCGAAGAATGCGTAAACACCATTCGATCGTGGGCGGATAATTTGCGTGTGATCGGGCTCTATGTAAATGAATGGAGTGCGGTCGATGTGATCTATGACAGTGATTCGGAGTTTGAGGAAATGAACAGCTATTTATAGGTAGATAATTATGGATCGCAGAGAATTTGGAAAATCAGTCGCGATAGCAGGAGGAGTAGCCGGGATCGGGCTTCTGGGATCCTGCGCCGCCTGGGAAACGGCCCCGGAAATTGAAGCCCTACCACAGATCCCAAAGAAGCTTTCGGAGAGTATGTACGCGAAAGCGCTTCAGATAACGAAGGAAAAGGTTCGCGGGGGTGACACGGAAGTCTTCTTTAAAAAGCCCTTTATCGATGCCGCCTTTTCAAAAAATATCTTTCTCTGGGACACATGTTTTATGGCCTGCTTTTCTAAATACCATCTGGAAACCCTTCCCGTTTACCAGGCCCTGGATAATTTTTACGAGCGCGCCGATGACGACGGATATATTTGTCGTGAATACCGTCAGGATGGACGCCCGGTCTGGAGAAAAGATCACCCGGTTTCGATCAACCCGCCGCTAATGGCTTTTGCCGAGCTGGAAATCTATTCGGTATCAAGGGATCTGGAGAGATCCGACATTGAAGAAGAATTTTGAGTTTCACGTTGATACGTATCAACTCGAAGACAAGCTGTTTTTTGCGGATCAGCTTGGAATGGGGATGGACAATATACCGCGTGCGCCGCGCGGATGGACACCCGATAAAGGGAGTGGTTTAACCGAGGATCAATTATGGGCAAAGATCGGAGCGCTCAATCTACCGTTTGAAAAACAGATAGATAGATTTTCTGAAGAATATGGTGAGACGGTGACCGGAATCTGGAATAGGGAGGGTCGCTTTATTGATTTTTCCGCCCAAATGGCGATGTATGCGGTTCAGCTTAAAAGGATCGCAGAGTTAACTGGTAACGATGGCGATGTAAAAACTTTCGTTGAATTTCATAAGCAGCTAAAAGTGGCGATCAATGAAAAATGCTGGAATGAAGAAGACGGGTTTTACTACGATCTCGGATTTGGAAAGCAGATCCGGCGAAGACATATCGGAGCATACTGGACCCTGCTGGGAGAGGTCGTTCCGGAAGATCGTCTGAAAAGATTTCTTGAAAAACTTAGTGATCCGAAAGAGTTTTTCAGAAAGATGCCGCTTCCCGCTCTTTCGGCCTCCGATCCCGATTACAAAGGCTGGGGCGAATATTGGCTTGGAGGGGTTTGGGCGCCGACGACATATATGGTGCTCAAAGGTCTCACCGCGGTTGGTGAAACTGATCTTGCAAAGCGTATTGCCCGGATCACTTATAACAATGTCGCTGAGGTGTATTCGGCGACCGGAACTTTCTGGGAAAATTACTCGCCTGACCTCGTCTCGTTTGGAATGCCTTCAAGAATGGACTTCTGCGGTTGGACGGCTTTGATACCGGTCGCCGTATACAATGAGTATATAAAGGAATCGTAACGGTGCGCGAAATAACGTGCAGAAACACGCACGCAGTAAGTGTGCCTTTGGTCTGCTCTTTATATTGAGACAAAAGAACCTTATTGAATCTTTAGAAAAGCGTGAGAAACTCAGATGACGATGCACAGACTCCTTTGCAGTCCAGGTTTCCGGCTGTTGGATCAGATGGAGTCGCAGCACAACATGCAGAAACACGCACGCGAGTAAGTGTGCATGTGGTCAACTCAGCCAATTGGGCCAGAGTCGGTTCACAGAATCTTTAGCAAAAGCGTGGGAATCTCAGATGACCATGTGCACTGTGGCAGTCGTGTTTCCACCTGGTGGATTAAAAGGCGTCACGGAATTTGTAGCCGCACGTTACTTCGAGAAGAAGTAGAACTGAATCGCTTGCCCGACGCCGATAAAAAACCCAAAAAGCGCACCAAACAATTCAATAGTTCTTAAATGCTCTTTGGCGACAGACATCACCAACTCCTCCAGTTTTTCCGCCGGATAGTTGTTTACCTTATCTCTTACGACCCCGCCGATATCAAATTCCTTGATCGCCTGCGGAAGTTTTTGCTTGGCAGCTTCGACGATCGTGTTGGTTAACGAATCACCCGCATTTCTGACCTGCTCTTCGGAAATATGATTCGACAGTTTTCCGATCGGCGCATTTATAAGGGAATCGATCTGATTTGATAAAACCGAGTGAATAATTTTTGTTGTATCCTCATTCTCGAGAATCCTGATCATACCGCCGGAAAGAGTTTCCTTAATTTGTTTTGCCGCTCCAGGGTTAGCTGAGCGAAGAATTGCACCGATCCGCTGCGGCCTGACTTTTTCTAATGAATCGGTAAGATATGCGGAAATCGAATTCTGCATTTCATCGCTCTGAAGAACCCCCAGTATGTTTTTCGATATCTGGTTTTTCAGGTTATCCAACTGATCTTCGGCAATTGTTCCAATAAGATCGGGAAGCGGTCGTTTCAACGTCGTGTCAATTGTATTGCTGACAAAATTGGAGGCCTCTTCGGCGAAAAAATCACCTTTTAGAGTTTCCTCGATTCTTTTTGGAAGGCTTTCGTCGACAAGATCGTCTACCTCTTTTAATAAGTTTTCGCGCGAAACAAATATCTTCTTAACAAAAGGCAGATTCTCGTAATAAGTGTGAACCTCCTTTTTGATAAGTGAGCTAATCTGATTCTTTGTGCGGTCTTCTGTGGCCAACTCGGACAGCTGATGGACGATGGGTTCGATCTGCTCGGTTGCCTTTTCCTTTAGAAGCGCGATCGCATCCGGCGTGAACATCATTTCGAGCGGAGTCTCTGTATTAGCCAGATCGTCAACCCTTGCACCAATAAATTCGCGTACCTTCTCCTCAAGCGCGGGTTCGCGGACGATGCTTCTCACGCGCGTCTCGAGAAAATCCAGGATGTTTTGGTAAGTCTCTTCGGTCAACGCTTCCGAAACGGTTTGCGACAAAACCTCATCGACACGCCGCTCAACAAAACCGGTTACTGATTCAACAGTCTCTTCGCTTCGTATTACTTTTTCAACATAAGAGCCGATCCTGTCTTGAAGAGAAGAAATGGATTCCTGCACAGTCGATTGAAGGTTTTTTGGCAGCGCCTCGATCAAAGAAGGATAATTTTGTGTGAGCAGATCCTCCGTGTAGGAATCGACCACGCCGTGAATTTTCTTTTGCAGGAATTCTTTTTCAAAAAGCTCTTCCAGGACCGTTTCCTGCGACACAAGCTCTTCACCG
>JABDJV010000048.1 GCA_013003295.1 Pyrinomonadaceae bacterium
GGCAGACGGTGTTCCGGTGCCGGTCGAATGTCTGGCAGAGAATGATTTTGAACCTTTGGCATCCCAGATCGAAGAAAGGATCACCGACAAAACGAAAGCGATCTTTCTGGGTTTTCCAAATAACCCGACCGGAGCGGTGCTGACACCCGAAAACGCAAGTGCCATCGCAAAGCTTGCCGAACAACACGATCTGCTGGTAGTTTCCGATGAAATTTACGACCGTCTTGTTTACGGCGTGGAGCACATATGCTTTTCCGCGCTCCCGAATATGATAGACCGGACGATACTGCTTGGCGGTTTTTCCAAGGACTATGCGATGCCCGGCTGGCGGGTCGGCTATATGTGTGCACATCCGGATCTGATGGAAGCGTTTTCTAAGGTGCATCAATATTTGGTTATGTCTGCTCCAACCATTTCGCAATACGCCGCGCTGGCTGCACTTGAGATCGGCGAACCATTTGTACAGGAAATGCACGCAAAATATAACCGCCGACGCGAATTTCTTGTAGTAAGTTTAAATGAAATGGGTTTGGATTGCTTCGAACCGCGGGGCGCTTTCTATGCATTTCCTTCCGTCGCATCGACCGGATTGAACGGCGACGAGTTTGCGGAAAAGTTGCTGCTTGAACAGCAAGTGGCGGTCGTTCCCGGAAGCGGTTTCGGCATCGGCGGTGAGAATCACGTTAGAATTGCTTATTGTAAATCTTACGAGGAAATTGAGATCGCTTTAGAAAAAATGCGGGAATTCATTTCTGATATCTAATTTAATTCTGTGCCTGCAAGCCTGAAGAAAAAAGATGATTGTATTATTTTGCATTTTAGATTACATTGTCAGAAATCTAGCCTTTGAAATGAAATGACATTTGCTGACCCCTTTTTTATCCTGTTGTCGTTTGTATAAATTAGCGAAGAATTGCTCGATCTCTACGAGCCTCGGAAAAAATTTATGTTAAAAGAAACTACCCCTATCATCCGCCGCAAAAAAATTGTTGTTCAAGATCTGGATAACGAACTCTTGGTATATGACCTGAAAGCGAATAAAGCCTTTTGTCTTAATGAAACTTCGGCTTTAGTTTTCGGGTTTTGCCGAGGTATTAAGACAGTATCCGAGATCACTGCTGCCATGAGCGCAAAATTAAAAACCCCGGTCAGCGAAGATCTGGTTTGGCTGGCACTCGAAGAACTTAAGAAAAACGATCTGCTCGAAGATTCAGATGATCTAACCGATCAATTTGCCGGTTTAACAAGACGCGAGGCGGTAAAAAAGGTCGGTTTTGCTTCGATGATCGCTTTACCGATCGTGTCCTCAGTCGTCGCTCCGAACGCGGCGATGGCACAATCAGGAGCGACGCTTTTAGTTGGTCAAGCGTGTACGCCCGGACAATGTATTTCCGGCAATTGCCGTTCGGTGAACGGTGGTCCATCGCCCGCATGTTGTGCTCCTACAACAAATGGAAATCCGACTTTCGGTCCGGGCAGACTACCCGGTTGTTATGCGGATGCGGCAACATGCAATACTGCTGCTCCTTTAAGATGTTGCAGCGGATCTGGAACATTTACTGCTAATGGAGCGGGTTGTCCCGCTACAGGCATATGTTCTTGTAACCCTTATTAGTAAAATTGGCCGGAGCGCGGACATCCCTGTCCGCACGCGTGTTCCTCATTAAGCCGGAGCGCGGACATCCTTGTCCGCACGCGTGTTCCGCACGCGAAAACCTTGATCATCTTTAAATGTAACCAACCCTTTTCGTCGCAAGCGACGATGCGGACAGGGATGTCCGCGCTCCGGCAAAGGTCGAACGTCCGCACGCGTGTTCCTCACGCGAAAACGATGATCATCTTCTAACTTTACCAACCTTTTTCGTCGCAAGCGACGATGCGGACAGGGATGTCCGCGCTCCGGCTGAGGTCGATCCTTCACTTGTCCTCACGCCTAAAAACTTGATCATCTTCAAACTTCACCAACTCTTTTCGTCGCAAGCGACGATGCGGGCAGGGATGCCCGCGCTCCGGCTAGTTCAAAAACTCCTGCCCGTTATCTTCGATCTTTACGGGCTCATCAAATGATGGCGCTTCTTCCTCAAGATTCCAGATCTCAAATAACGCCGGCGGCACTTCGGTGATAAAACGGGAAGGCTTTTGGATCACGGTTTGGCGTTTGTAATCGACGATCATCAGTGGATACGTGAGATAGAGTTCGTCTTTGGCCCGTGTGATGGCGACATACCAGAGCCGGCGTTCCTCTTCTTCGGAATCGATCTCTTTGAGGCTCCTCGGCGACGGAAACTTTCCTTCGGCGGCCCAGACCAAAAATACCGCGCTCCATTCAAGACCCTTTGCCTGGTGAACGGAGGTAAGCGTCAAAAGTTCGTCTTCCTCCCCTCCCATGACAACGTCTTCACCGGCGACGGCGGTCGGCCCAAGGAAACGCTCGGTTGAGATTAGCGCCAGTTCGGATAAAAAATCTTCGGTCGAATCGTATTTGTTAGCGTAGGTCGCCATCCCCTGCAGGTCCTCAATACGGGACTCGGCGTTTTCGTAAGTTGCATGGAGGTGGTCCTCGTAGCCGCTTGATAAGATCAGCTCGATCTGTTTTGAAGGGCTGTTTCGGATCTCGTCTGATGTCAGGTTCTCAAGAAGCTCGATAAATTTTGTCCACGCCCCTTTTGCCCGGGGAGCGGGCATGTCATCAAATAGCGTTCTGACCAGCTCAGATCCCCCGGCAACCGCAGGCGGTACTGTTTCGTTGGTACTGTCCAGCAGGTCTGGCTGATCCGCACTTTCAGCCCCGATCCCTGAACCCCGAACCCGGTTAGAAATATGCTCGAAGATCTTATTCGCCGTCACATTTCCAACGCTTGGGATCATCTTCAGGATCCGCATCCAGGCGAGCTCATCGCGGGGGTTGACGATTATTTTTAAGTAAGAAACGACGTCTTTAATATGTGCCTGCTCAAAAAATCTCACGCCGGACTGCACGCGGTAGGGAATATTTCGTTTGGTGAGCTCAAGCTGCAGCTCGATAGCATGGTAATGCGAACGATAAATCACCGCCATTTCCTCAAGAGATGTGCCTTCGTCGCGCAGCTCAAGAATTCTCGATGCGACAAATGCCGATTGCTGCTCAACATCCGCGCAAGGGATCAACGCAGGCGAAAATCCGTTTGAAGGCTTCACCGCTTCGAGCACCTTTGTAAACTGTTTCTGGTTGCAGGCGATCGAGGTGTTTGCCAACCCGAGGATCTCGGGTGTCGAGCGGTAGTTCTTTTCCAGCTTAAATCCTTGCGCGTTTTCGTAGCGCTTTGGAAAATCATAGATGTTTGTAAACTCCGCTCCCCGCCAGGCAAATATGCTCTGTGCGTCATCGCCAACGACCATCACGTTTTTATGTTTTACTGCAAGAAGGTCGATTATCTCCGCCTGGAGGCGATTTGTGTCCTGGTATTCATCCACGAGGATGTGCTGAAACTGCTCGGCGTAGAGATCGGCGATCTCCGGCTTTTCAAGCAGCAGCCGTTTCCAATAGAGCAGCAGATCATCATAATCCATCACATTCCGCTCTTTTTTACGCTCCATATAGATTGCGTCGACACGCTTGATCTGGCGCGTGAGCATTTCAAAATACGGATACTTTCCGACAACAACCTTGTCTATCTCAAGATCGGTGTTGTTTGCGTAGGAAATGATATTTTGAATTACGTTTGCCTTTGGAAAACGCTTTGAGGAGGTATCTATCCCGGCCTCATCGATACAGACGTTTATAAACGCACAGGAATCTTCCGAATCGAGGATCGAATAACTTGAATCAAAGCCGATCGAGGTCGCATGGCGGCGAAGGGTCAAATTGGCAATGCGGTGAAATGTGCCGCCCCATACGCGATGAACATTTTGCGAACCGGTTAAAGATTCGACCCGCTTTAGCATTTCGCGGGAGGCACGGTTTGTAAATGTTGCAAGCAGGATTCTTCCGGGTGAAACGCCCTGTTCGAGCAGATATGCAACGCGATATGTGATCGTACGGGTTTTGCCGGTTCCGGCACCGGCGATCACCAGCGTTGCGCCCGGTTTTGCGGTGACAACCTTAAACTGCTCTTTGTTCAACTCCTCGCGGTAGCGCGTGAGTTTTTGGGGCAGGCCGCTTTTGTCGCGTTTGATGACGTACTTTTTCATTCGAGGTCTTTATTTTACTTCACAAGGGCTCGAGCAATCTAATCCTGTTTGTAGAAGCAAATACTCCCCTCCTAACATAGGAGGGGTGCCCTTTAGGGTGGGGTGGTCTGTTTTATTGTTATTCGAAAATGATCATCGATCAACCACCCCTCAGCCGCAGCGGCTGGCACCCCTCCTTGTCCAAGGAGGGGAGTTTTTTTGTTTTTAAGGCGGTTTAATTAAACCGTTATTTATGATCTGATGCCGCGTAGTGCTCTTTTATTAGATCCCTGCCAAAATCTCCGTCAAAATCCCGCCAGACTGAGTGGATATGATTGGCACCGTTTTGCGTATTGTCGAATTCGATCAAGAACGTCTTGCCCTGGATGCGGTAATAATGCCCCTTTCCGGTTTCGGTCGCGCCGGCCCAGCCAAAACGAATGTCTTTAAGCCCCTCTTTCTTTAAGTTGTCGATTCTCTTTGAGGCGAGGTTTTTTGGCATCACTTCAAGATAGACATCAATCAATTTCAACAGCAGTTGCTTTTGCGATTCGTTAAGAGACTCGAACTGAATTCCCACCGGATCCATTGGAGAAACCTCGGCCGAATTTCCTGTAACGATATCCCAATAGGCTTCCGAGCGGAAGATCGCCTGTTTCCTCTGCTCAGAAGTTAAAGAATTGACCAATTCCAAAGCCAGATCCTGTTCAGCGGCGAGAGTTCTCTCACCCTTTTGTTTCCCGGATCTTATCGTCGCCGGATTCGCACCCAAGAACCTTGGCGCTACCGCAACCTCTTCGTTTGCAATAGTAAAATTGAGCGATAGATGATGACCTTCAAACGACCAGGCCCACACCTTGTCTTCCGCGGGATTCCCATAAAACGCAAGATGGTATTTTTCAGGGTCTCTTGTTCGCGGGGAATTTTCAATTTCCGCCAGGATCTTTTCAAGCGCGATAATTCGAAGCGCTTTGTCATAGCCTGATTTACTAAGATGGCTTTTCAGCAGATCAAAGGCCAGCTCTTTTTGCTTGGGAGTCAGATTTGCGAGCTGAATTCCCGACCTCGTCCAAAAGGTGCT
>JABDJV010000090.1 GCA_013003295.1 Pyrinomonadaceae bacterium
GTATTTAATACCCCCATCGCAACGGCAGACAACGACACGAACAAGATAAATCCAAACATGATCTGAGTCAGCCAGCTTGCAAGCTCGGCTTTTTCAGGTGAAAAGTCCTTGCCGATAATTGCCACAAGGTATGGTGACAAAATAATTCCCAACACCACTATTCCGCTCAAAACGACAGCCAAGGCATTAAACACCAATGCTGCAAGCCTCCACGCTTCCTTTTCGCTGACATTTACCTGGTATTCGGTGAAAACCTTTACAAAAGCGACTGACAGCGCCCCCTCGGCAAACAAGTCGCGAAGCAAGTTTGGAATTCTGAAAGCTACGATAAAGGCGTCTCGTGCGGGTCCAACGCCAAAATATCCCGCGAATATCGTTTCCCGAACAAGGCCGAAAACGCGCGAGAGCATTACGAACGCCGACACGATCCCGGCGGATTTTGCCACGCTTCTTTGTTTAGTTGGCTTAGCTGATTCTGAGACCGCCTCTACTATCTCTCCGGCGTTTGCCGTTTCATCGAGAATATCAGGAGATTTTCCAACCGGCGGAATGTTTTCGGAATTGCTCATTACTTTTTGAGAGGAACTTAAAACGGACTCCAAAATATTGCCCTATTTCAGGTATTTGGACAAGGCCGTTAGGTTGTTTGAGTTTACGAAATCCGGCTTCTCGATGTTCGGGGTCTTTTTAAATAGAAAAAAGGAAGCTTCGAAAAAGCTTCCTTGATAACACTTCACGGTCTCGTGACAACTACTATTCTTCACCTCTGAAACGGTTTCCCCGCGGATACGAAATCCGTGACTTCGCCAGCCTTCTTTCCATCGGTACATAGATGTAACGCATCGGAAGCGCCCCGCCTAACTGGTTTTGAACAAGCGGAACAAAGTAGTTTTGAAAACTTCTAAAGCGCCTGACGCTGCCCCGTTGGTTGAAAATGACAAAAAGGAATTTGCCCTGACGTGTGGTTATTTCGCCGCTAAGCGTGCTAACACCGCGATCCGTTCTGCCAAGGGTTCCGGTTTTACCTACCACGCTGCCTCGCTCAAGCCCTTCGTTGAATCTTCGCTTCAACGTTCCGTTATCCAAACCGGCAACCGGCATTACATCCGAAAACTTCATGCGGTTTCGATTTAGAAAACTCTTGAATGTTCGAAGCAGCCGCATTTGTGCTTTTGGTGAAACGCGGTTGATTCCCAGGCCGCTGCAGGTTTGGAGCTGAAATTCGAAAGGTGCCGATCGGGTGTCCCGCTGAACAATTCTGGCTACCGCATAGGCTCCGCCAAGCATTCCTCCGAGTCTTTCGGAAAGGAAGTTGTTTGAAAAGCTCATCGTTGCCTTGACGATCTCGCGAAGTGGCGCGGATTCATGCGTAAAGAGCATTTTTACATTCGAAGGCAAACCCTCGACATAACTGTCCCCGTTTATAAACACACTTGGAAGATTGTTTGTTGCATTGTATTTGCCGGAGTTTGAAAGATAACTCGACCAGGCTTTTGAGGCTGCCCTCGATCTTTTTGCCGCACTCAATGTTTTTAACAGTAAATTTGCCGAGCGAGAAGCCGAATTACTGAAATTCATGGCAAAATTGTCGGTCGTTATAAGATCACCTTCGATCTTATTGATTCCTAAGCGATTTAATTCGTTTGCAAGCGAAACCGCGTGTTCGTAATTGAACATTGGATCGCGGCCCGATATATACAGGTTTCCAACCAAAGTTCTGGTCGAACGGTTGATCGTTCCGTCAGTCCAAATTCCCGTTTTGAAGCGGTAATTCACGCCAAAGGTCTTTAAGACCGCATACGCTGTGGCAACTTTTACATTGGAAGCAGGGTTAAAGGTATGTCTTGAATAGCTGTCTATGACTACGCGACCGCTTTCGTGTTCCACTAATACGCCCGAATATCCGGGGATTTGTACAGCGGCCAATGCCGGAAACGAGGTCTTTCTAAGTGAAGAGGTTGGTTTTACGGGACGTGAGGAAACGATCGGCTTCGTGCTGCTTGTCCTTGTTACTAAGGGGGTTGGCGTGGTTCGGGGCCTTTTTTTCCCCGCCTGAACGGTAATCGTCTGAAACAAAGGCTTAGGCGATGACTGCGCCGCTGCTTCAAACGGCAATAAGCCGAAAGCGAACACAAATACCAAACTTACCCAAAAGGCTCTTTTAATTAAAAAATTTTTCATCTATTTTTACTACTTCGTGTGATGTGGAGGTTTCCATGTGGAAGAAAAACCGGAAACTACAACAATTATAGCACATCAGCACCATCCCTTAGCAAATCACCGGAAAGCTTTGTTACCTTTCGCTTTCAACCGATAATTATGATGAAAAATTATCGGTTTTAGATGCTTCACTTCACGATTGCTTATGACTGCAATCATGAATACTTATACATTATAAAGAACTAAAAGTGAAGTATCTTCAAAATGTTAAAAACGATCGTGGATCGAAACTAATAAGCGATTGATTCCACAGGAATTTTCGAGTTTGTTGACACAAAAATTCACTACTCCTAGAATTAGGGTATTGTTAAAGAAGTGAACAAACAAAAACCGCCGATAACAATAGAAGGGATCAAAGCTGCGCACGCAGAGCGCAGAGGCGAAATTCTCGGAAAACTGGCTGAATTTGATAATATTTGGAAGACGGGGTCCGATGAAAGACTCTGGGAAGAGATGGTCTTCTGTTTCTTCACGGGTGGCTGCTCCGCCAAGATGGGTTTACGTTCAATAGAGGCGGTAAGGTCGCATTTGATGACGGGGAACCATGAGGATGTGATGAATGCGTTGGTTGGAAGTCATCGATATCCGCGCGCAAGAGCGGGATATGTGATTGCATCGCGTACTTTTTTGGAAGATCACTGCGGAATGAGAATCAGGGAAAAACTATCAAGCTTTGACGATGATTTTGAGCGCCGCGATTGGCTGGTTAAAGAAAAGGGGATAAAGGGTTTAGGGTATAAGGAAGCGAGTCATTACTTAAGAAATATAGGCTTTAAGGGCTATGCGATATTGGACAAACATGTTTTAAATTGCCTGGCCGAGCTAAATATTATTGACGAGCCTAAGCCACCAAATAACCGTTCGAGGTATCTAACCACTGAAACAAGACTAAAAAAATTTGCTGACCAAATTGAAATTGATTTCGACGAAATGGACCTTGTCCTTTGGTCGATGAAAACCGGGGAAATTCTGAAATAGCGAATTAGGCAGATTTTTTACCCGGAAGAGATTTAGGAGATTCTTATGGAGGCAGGTCTAAAAGTACCCATACCGACCGGGTTTTCCCATTGCGTAAAGAGCTTGGTCAGCGCTCTATTCTTGGCAACATTTTGTTTTTCGACATTTTTAGTCGCCGGTGACGATGTTCAGAAATTGGATCTGGATGACGTTCGAAAGCAGATCAAGCGTGCGAAGAAATTCTCCCGCCGTGGAGAATCGGCTGCCGCAGAAACAATTCTGCGCAGGGTTATTGCGAGCAATCCTCAAAATTCAGAGGCGAAATTAGAACTTGCCTACATATTCCTTAAGCAGAAAAGACTTGTCGATTCCTACAATTATTCCTTTGCCGTTGCGGATAAGGAGCCAAATAATGCCTATGCATTTGCAATTCTGGGCGCAACTTACCTGTCTGCCGGCAATTTCTCTGAGGCGCGCAAGCTGCTTCAAAACGCGATCATTTTAAGTAAGAAGGTAGGGCTGGCGTGGGCAGCATACGGGATGCTCGATTTTTACGAGAATCGAATTGAGGAAAGCATTCTAAATTTGCGTGAAGCTGTTCACAGGGATTCGCGTGAACCCGATTTTGTTTTTGCGCTCGCTCAAGTCTCGGCGCGCGGCGAAAGATACAAAGAAGCTGCTGATGCGTATGAAAGATTTTTACGGATCGCGCCGAAAACGGATAAGGAAAGGCGGGAGCGAATCAAGGGACTTACGAGATTTCTTCGGTATCTTGGAAAAAAATCGTCACTCTATAAGGCAGGCGGCGAGCATTCTACGGTCGTAAAGATGGACCTGGTTAACAATCGCCCGATAATTAAACTTCGTTTAAAGAAAAAGGGCGAGTTGTTGAATTTTGTATTGGACACCGGTTCGGGAATCTCCGTAGTTTCGATCAGAGCCGCAAAACGGTTGAAAATAAGGGGTGTTGCGCGTGGTGGTGTAGCGCGAGCCCTTGGCGGTGACGGGAAATTTGAAATAGTCTACGGCTTTTTGAAGAGAGTTTATATCGGCGACGTTAAGGTGAAAAACGTACCGATCTATATTCGCGAATTTCATAATCGGAAGGAAAGAGTCGATGGGTATATTGGCCTTTCACTTATCTCTAAGTTTATTACCACCATCGATTACGGTAATTCCACCTTCGCCCTCCAAAGAAAAGATAAAACGCAGGCGCCGAATTTCGAAAATGATGCGATGACAATTCCCCTGCGCCTTACTTCGAGCGGTTTTCTCAGCGGAGAAGTTAAATTAAAAGGCATTCGCGCTCCGCTCAACTTCATCGTTGACACGGGAGCGAGTGTATCGGTTATATCGGAGGATCTTGCGGACTCGGGAGAACTAAGCCCATATGTTTTACAAGAAAAGATGCGCGTCATCGGCGCGGCCGGTGTGACTGAAAACGTTCCGTCTTTTTTGCTGCCAAGGGTAACATTTGGAAGGTTTTCCAGATCAAGTCTGAAGGCGATCGCACTCGACCTCGACCTGATAAATGAGACTTCCGGTTTTGAACAGGCCGGTATTCTTGGAGGAAATTTTTTGAGAAATTATCGCCTTACTTTCGATTTCAAACGCTCCAAGGTGACGTTTGTGCCGAACGTGAAAAAGTAGATTTAAGCAATAGGTTTAGAAATTGATTTTAGGTCTTCGGACGAGGGTTTTGATACTATCAAAACTTGGAAACCGGAGACCGAATTGTTTTTATGAAGAAGAGTTTGTATTTAGAAACATCAGTAGTAGGCGCTTATCTGGACAATGGAGAGACGTTTCGCCGTGATTTGACGATTCGTTGGTGGGAGCACGAATTGTCTGAATATCGTGCCTACTCTTCGATCCTGGTTCAGCGTGAACTCGAGTCATTATCCGAACCTCACCGCCAGAGCTATCTGAATTTGGTCAAACCTTTAGAGACTTTGGAGCTGAGCGAAGAAGTCGCGATCCTTGCAGAGGGTTATATTTCCCGCGGTATTTTTCACCGAAAATACATTGGCGACGCTGTTCATGTCGCGATCGCATCATTTCACAAAGTTGACTATCTGGTTACCTGGAACTTCGGGCATCTGGCAAACGTCAGAAAGCAGGCCAGGGTACGATTGTTTAATACTGCTGCGGGATTCTTTGTTCCGATGATCGTTACCCCGGAGTTTTTGGTTCACACCGTTTAGTTTGTTCGGCGAAGCGGTTGACCAATTATTGCCCAATATTTAGTATCAGATTATGTATAGACGTCCGAAATTCCTTCAGATACTGCTCGAAATCCGTGAACAAATGTCGCGAGATATTGATTACGATGTGGATTTATTTGTGGAAACTGTCAGATCTGGAAAGATCGTGGTCAATAGGGATTTGAGTTCCGGGCTGAGACCCAAGAAGAAACGGAAAACCAAGAAAGCAAAATAGTGCGTTGAAGATTCGGTAGATGTTCCGGAAATTAATTTACATTTTAATCGCGTTAGTCTTATTATCGGCGCTCGGAGCTGCCGGCTACTATTTCGGAAATCAATATTGGATCCATCGCTATGATGATTTGATCGAACGGCAGGCAAAGGTTTACCGACTAAACGAGGATTTTGTTTGGAGCATCATTCACGAGGAGTCTTATTTCAGTGGTTGGAAAATTGGTGCGGACGCAGAGGTAGGATTAATGCAGGTAACTCCAACGGTTGCACGTGAATGGGCGAAAAAGACCGGCCTTAAGGAATTTGAAAAACGAACCGCAGAAAATGTACAGGCTTTTTTGAAAGAGCCCGAGCGAAATATTCAAGTGGGCTGTTGGTACCTTGAAAGCCTTAGCGAAAGATATCGGGATTTCCCTGCGGAAAAAGCGATGACCTTGGCGGCCTATAACGCCGGCGCGAGCCGCGTTGAGGAATGGACCAAAGACGTTGACGCATCGAGGCTCTCAGAAAAGGAGTTTATCTCAAGAATAAAGATCTCTTCAACAAAGGCTTATGTGTCTTCAATCCTCAAACGATATCGTCAGATCAATAAAGGCAGGATCCGTTAACCAGCGCCGTCATTTTCAATGAAAATCTTTTCTGCAAAATACATCGTGCCGATATCTTCAGAGCCGGTTCCGGATGGAGCTGTCGCCGTTGATGGAGAAAAGATCGTTGGGGTTGGGAAGAAACAAGAACTCATCAAAGATCATCCGTCGGCTGCCATCGACGATTTCGGTGAGGCAGCTATCTTGCCGGGATTTGTAAACTGTCATTCCCATCTTGAGCTAACCGTAATGCGTGGGTTTCTGGATCATTTAGATGACGATTTTTCGTCGTGGTTGATCACTCTCACCAAAACCCGGGCGGAGCATCTGGGCAAGAGTGATATCGAGACTTCGGCAACGTTGGGTGCCCTCGAGGGAGCCAGGTCAGGCGTAACCTGTTTCGGCGATATCGGCCGTTATGGTG
>JABDJV010000102.1 GCA_013003295.1 Pyrinomonadaceae bacterium
TGACAACATTTAGCGGCCTTCCACCAAGCAGGCTGTCGTAAATCTGCGGTATCAGAAACGACATAACGATCTGCGGAATAACGATAAAGAGGTTAAAAACACCCATATAGACGCCCATTCTTTCGGCTTTTATTGCTCCGGCGAGAATCACATACGGCATTGCCAGAATCGAGGCCCATGCTATTCCCACTCCGGCCATTCCGACCAGCAAAAAGTATGGATTTGTCGCAAAGGCCGTCGAGATCAAACCCAATCCACCCAGGGTCAAACATACAGCGTGAACCGCCTTTCGGCTGATATTGTTTGCAAACCAGGGAATGGCAAATGCGATCAAAAAGCAGACAACGTTGTAGGATGCAAACATCAAGCCGCCCCATTCCGTTCCGGCCTTAAAAAGCTCCGGGCTAACCTTTTCGTCAACCGCTCCAAATACCGTTTTTGCAACCGTAATACCGTAAAACTGCCACATGCACGGCAGGGCAAACCAAGTGAAAAACTGCACAACGGCCAGCTGCTTCATCGTCGGAGGCATGTCTTTTATCGCTTCCAGGATCTCGCCGACTATCGACCCGACCAGGTTTCCCTCTTTTTGTTTTGCCCGAAATGCCTCCATCTCATCCGGCGGATACTCTTTTGAGAAAACTACGGTCCACAAAACCGCGGCAAGAAAAAATGCCCCGCCAACTATAAACGCGATCAACGTTGAATATGGAATCCCGCTTTTCATGATTCCGACAACGCCCGCAGCCGTCAAAATAAACGGAAGCGCATTCGCAAGCGTCTGTCCGATACCGATAAAGAACGATTGCATGACAAATCCAAGCGTGCGCTGCTTTTCCGGAAGATTATCCGCAACAAATGCCCGAAACGGCTCCATGGTGATGTTTATCGAGGCATCAAGAATCCACAAAAGACCAGCGGCCATCCAAAGCGCCGAAGAATTTGGCATCAAAATTAAGGAGATGCTTGCGAGGATCGCACCAACCAGAAAGAACGGTCGCCGGCGGCCGAGCCTCGTCCATGTTCTGTCAGACATGGCCCCGACGATCGGCTGAACAAGCAGCCCGGTCATCGGGCCGGCCAGCCATAAATACGGCAGAGAGCTTTCCTCGGCACCCAAATATTTGTAGATCGGCGACATATTCGCAAGCTGCAGCCCCCAGCCAAACTGGATACCAAGAAATCCGAAACTCATGTTCCAGATCTGCCAAAAACTCATTTGTGGTTTCTTTTGCATAAATTTATCGAGGGTAGGCAGAATCTATTTCTGCTCGCCTCGCTCCTTAATCTTAAAAAGTATCCAGGTGATCAATATTCCCAGGTATATTGCGATTCCGCCAAACATAAGCGCATTTCCAAGCGGATTATTGCTGGAGGTCCTCGCCGAATATCCCAGCCCGACCATTAAACTCGCAAATACACAAAGTATTAAAAAAAGTGCTCTCATTTTAAAATCGATCAACCGCTAGCGTTTTGAGAAGCAATTTCTTATTAAAACAAAATGCGTTCGGGTTTAGAGTCGGGCTTGCCCGACCAACGCCATCATCTAAAAACCATTAGCCCACCACTACGGCATATGTAAATTTCTCTTGCTCATTCCAATAAGCATAAATCGCGCCTTAAAAAGCTCACAAAAACGGTTTAGAGTCGGGCTTGCCCGACCACCCGCTGTCATCTAAAGCCATCAAGCCACCCTAATTCTAATAGGCGTAAGTCGCGCCTCTAAATCTTACAAAAACGGTTTAGAGTCGGGCTTGCCCGACCAACGCTATAATCTACAACGAACAACCCGCCGCCACCGCATAACCCAATAACTCTTCCTCGTTCCAATACGCCTGTAAGTCAATTCCGACAGGCACATCACCACCATATTTCGGAAAATAAGCACAAAAACTCGACCATTTCCAGTCTTTCGGCTCAGAACACAACCCAGCCTCTACCGGGTTCAAATGTATATACCTAAGTTTTTGACGCAAGAACTTATGGCTAAACAAGTCAATTGCAGATGAATCCTTCAGCCAAACAGCATGCCTTCGGCCCTTGATATTTAACTCTAGTTTTCGAAGCGACGTATCATGCCCTTCTTCCTCTAACCAATCCAGGATCAATTTCGCCGATTTCCCTTTCAGTTTTCTTAGAATGACGCTTACATCGCTCTCGATCGGGTTGAAGATCAGATGAAAATGGTCGGGCATGATTACGTAACCGATCAATTTGAAGGGATGAATACTTTTCAGTTCGACCAATGTATCGATAAAGATCTGACACGCCTTCTCATTTCTGAATATCGGCAGCCGTTTATGCGTAACAGCGGTGACGTAATGAAAGATATTTGGTTCTTTTGACTTAAATAGCTTCATAACTGATAAAAAAACGCTGTTTAGCAATTAATAAAAAGAATACGATGGTTTAGAGTCGGGCTTGCCCGACCAAGTGCCGTCGTCTAAAAACATCCACTCGATGCTGCGGATTAAATATAAAAAAAACGATGGTTTAGAGGCGGGCTTGCCCGCCCATTCTCAATAAAACCTCAGCCGGGTTAATTCAATTACGGTTAGCGGGCAAGCCCGCTTCTAAACCGATGATTCTTTCTTATTGTAGATATCGCCGTTCTCCTGAATCTCTCCCATGATTGGGATAGCCTTCATAATGAAAAAAATACGATGGTTTAGAGGCGGGCTTGCCCGCCGCATTTTTAATGAAACGTCACCTTGGCAAATTCCAATCAATGGCGGGCAAGCCCGCCTCTAAACCGGAGAAAAATCTTTTTAATTCGATCGAGCGAAATTCATCCGATCTTGGCGGGCAAGCCCGCCTCTAAACCAATATTTTTATTTGACCGTAAAAACCCCCGCCGTTCGTGCCGGCATTGTAAAACTTATTCGCCCGTCCCGAACATTTACATCGCCGACTTTTGCGACACGATCAACCATGATCGAGCTTTTCGGAATCGGCTTGATCATCGAAACATCAAAGGAAACACCGGCCGGCTTTGTATCATTATTGAACACAACAATTACTGCTTCCTCACTGGTCACACGCGCGTACGCATACTGCTGCGATTCGTCCAAAAGATCAAACGACTTCCCACGTCTCAACGGCGCGAGCTCCTTTCGAAGCTTGCCGAGCGTCGCCAGATGATTCCAAACGCTGTTTTCATCAGCGGTTCTTCCTTCCGGGGTAAATGCGTCGCGCTTGTCTCCCGGAAATCCACCGGGAAAATCCCGACGGTTATCGGGATCGCCCCCACCAGGCATGGCGATCTCATCACCGTAATAGAGAAGCGGGGTCCCGCGTGACGTCATTATCAGGGTCTGCGCCAATTTCAGACCCTCGATAGTCGCTCCTTTTTCGTTCATAAAGCGTTCCATATCGTGAACGCCCAAAAAGGTCGTCAGTACTTCCGCATTCGGATAAAGCCAATCATGTGCAAACATCTGGTGAACCTGACGTATGTCCTGCCCCTTCGCAAACGCGTTTCGAATCGCATAGAAGAGCCCAAAATCATAGAGAGTATCGAGCTTTGTATCAATTCCGTCGTGGCCGCGTCTCCCGCCCTGGTAGTAAGCCAAAAGTGCGGGATTGCCGTCAAAAAGCTCGCCCAAAACATTTACGTTAGGATATTCCGCTTTGATCGCGGTCATCCACTTCTGCCAGAACCAGCGGGGGACATGCGGCAGCGTGTCCATACGAATTGCATCAAATCCATAGGTTTCAAGCCACCAGATCGTGTGCTGGGTCAAATACTTCTCAACCTCGGGATCACCCTGGTTGAAATCGGGGAGGATATCTATAAACCAACCGTCGATATTTCGTGACTGGGTTTGATAGGTCGCACGCGGGTTCATCGCGGTCCATTTCTGCCAGTTGTTATTTGGATGTTTTTTAAGCGTCCCGTTCCACCAAGTCGGGGTTGGAGGATCTTCGGCCCACACGTGATAGGGCCCCGTATGATTTACGACCTGATCCTGAATTACCTTAAAGCCCATCGCCTGCGCCTTGGCAACAAACTCTCTTAGCTTCTTCTGATCTCCGAGGTGCTCGTCGATCCCATACATATCGATCGCACCGTAGCCATGAAAACCGGTCGTAAAGGGCATTCCCGGATACATCTCTTTGTAATCGGGTTTGTCGTTATTATCATAAAAAGGCGTGGTCCAGATCGCGGTTACGCCAAGTGATTTTATATAAGGAAGTTTGTCGATCAAGCCCTGCAGATCTCCGCCGTGATAATGACGGCCAAATTTTCGATCATAGAGCCCCTTCGATTTCGGCGGGTCATTATTTGTTGGATCCCCATCGGCAAATCGGTCAGGAAGCAAGAAGTAGATCACGTCATCAGGACTGTATCCGCGAAAACGCCCTTTACGTGAACGCCGCGGCAGGATCTCAAACTCAAACTCCGTTCGGTCGCTGGCAACGATACCAGAGATCATAACCCTGTATTTCCCTGGTTTCGTCTTCGGAGAAATATGCAGATCAAAGAATAGATAGTGTCCGTTTTTACTCGCCTTTGGATTTGAAACCGTCAAATTTGACGTATTCGTACGGATCACGCGCTTATCAAAACGAAGATTTTTCCCGCGAAGCAGCACGCGAACCTTATTGATCTTCATACCCGCCCACCAATTCGGCGGATCAACCTTTTCAACAATTGGCTTGGCCTGCGCAGTTAGCAGCAAGCAGTGAGCGGTTAGCAGGAGAAAAGCGATCAATGACAGTTTGTGTCTCATAATAATAAAAGTTTCAGACTTAATTAATATCCAAACAGTTTAAAGTCGGGCTTGCCCGCCAATGCGCTTTAAGGAAAACGCCGCATAATAAAGGCCGTAGCGTTAAGAAACGATTTAAAATCAAGGCAACAGCTATCTACGCCCGTAAATCTCCGTGAGCCCTCTCAGCCTATCTATGATCTCTAATGAAAAGCAGCCTTTTTCGCATCTCCACTGCCAGTTATTTGATTCGGATGCCGGAAGATTCATCCGCGCCTCCGTTCCAATTCCAAGCAGGTCCTGCATCGGCGCGATCGTCGTATTTGCAACCGATGCCCAGGCAGCGCGGACAAAATCCCAATGGATCTCTTTCCCGTCAGAATTGAGATACTTCAAACAAAACTCCTGTTCTTTTGCAATTTCCGCCGCATCGCGAGTCGAGCCTGCCCCGGCCTCGGAAAGAAACCAGCCGACAGTCGTATCGTTATCATGCGTCCCCGTGTAAGCGACACAGTTTGGGATGTAATTGTGCGGCAGGTCAATGTTCTGAGTGTCGCCGCCAAAGGCGAACTGGAGAATCCGCATACCCGGAAAACCAAAACCATCACGCAGTTTTTCTACATCCGGGGTGATCACTCCCAGATCTTCAGCCATGACCGGAAGATCGCCGACTTCCCTTTCGAGTGTTTCGAATAATTCTTTTCCCGGGACGTTTACCCACCGGCCATTCTCGGCCGTCTTATCGCCGCCGGGCACTTCCCAGCTCGCAGCAAAGCCTCTGAAATGATCGACCCGAATAACATCAACAGTCTTTAATGTAAATTTCACCCGCGAAACCCACCATTTGAAGCCATCGGCCTTCATTTTTTCCCAGTCATAGATGGGGTTTCCCCAAAGCTGTCCGGTTTTGGAGAAATAATCGGGCGGAACTCCGGCGATAACCTTCGGGGTTAAATCATCTTTCAGCTTAAACTCTTCGGGATTGCACCAAACATCTGCCGAATCGAGCGATATAAAGATCGGAATATCTCCAACGATCTTTATCCCTTTGCCATTGGCGTAGTTTTTGAGCCGCCCCCATTGCTTAAAAAACAAGAACTGGTAAAACTTCTGGGCACGAATTTCTTCGATCAGATCCTCTCGTGCTTCAAGCAATGCCGATTCCTCGCGCAGGCGAAACGGCTTATCCCACTCAAGCCAGAGCTTTTGCCCCTGTGTTGCTTTGATGGCCCGAAAAAGTGCGTAATCATCGAGCCAGCCGGCAACCTGCTGCATAAACGTTTCGAATGATCCACGCAGATTCACACTCGTAGTGAGACGAAACCGCTCATACGCTTTTTTTAAGAGCCCGTTTTTCCATTCGATCACTTTCCCAAAATCGACTTTCCCTGCCGGAAACTCAGGCTTGTCGTCGATCTCTTCCTGCGTCAGAAGATCTTCCTCGACCAGGATCTCGGGGGAAATAAGGTTGGTGTTTCCCGCGAATGCCGAAAAACACTGATAAGGCGAATCGCCATAACCTGTCGGACCAAGCGGCAAAAGCTGCCAATAGGATTGCTTTGACGCTTCCAGAAAATCGACAAATTCATATGCCGATTTACCCAGATCGCCAATGCCGTAATCATTTGGCAGGGATGTCGGATGCAGTAAAATACCGCTTGCTCTCTGAAACTCCATAGACTAATATCCGTCGTTCACAAACAACCTGATTTTGGCAGAGTAATTAAATGCGCTTCCGTTCTACCGCGGATCGAAAACCTCAATTTCCCAATACTACTTTGCCAACAGGTACTTCACAGGAACATGAAACCTATTTGACCAGGATCTCTCGGAATGATCATCGCCTGCGAAAAACTTTGTTTTCCAGGCTTTATCCGTCCATCCTTTTGCCTTCATTATTTTGTCGACCATTCTCTGAAGCGGGGGATACAATGCGTCCAACGTTTGGTCACCGTAATCGAAATAGATCTTTCTTGAATTTGCTTCGGGTAAATGCTTCGCTAAGTAGCTCCGAAAAGACGCCGGAACCGCGTTTGGGTCTGGCACCTTGTCTCCCAAAACCATCGGTAAATGCGTCGAAATTCCCGCCGCACCGCCAAACACATCGGGATATTCGCAAATTGCGTAGATGGATATCAGCCCACCCATACTGGAACCCGCAATAAAAGTATTTTCCACCCCGCTTTCAGTAGGGAACTCCCGATCAATATAGGGCTTCAACTCTTCCACCAGAAATTTCAAATAATTGTCGGATTGTGGTCTGTTTTGTAAGCTCCTTTTGATAATAAACTCGCGGGTGTTATCAGGTAAGGCATTCAATGTCTTTTGCGGATAGTATTCCGAATGACGATACTTGCCGTTATTCCATATGCCGACGACTATGGTATCTCTGATCTCTCCTTTTTTGAACAACTTTCCGAAAGTTTCATCCACGCCCCATTCCTGTTTATTCCAGGTGGTCTTCGCATCAAAGAGCATTTGTCCGTCATGCATGTAAAGCACAGCGTATTTTTTCTTTCCCGGATAATCGTCCGGCATCCAAACGTCGATGTTTCTCGCATCTACAAATCTCGATGGGAAATTCGAAATACGTTTCACGGTTCCACTTGAAACCGCCGGCATTTGCGCAAAAAGTGCCGTACTGAATACGACTAAGCCAAGAACTACCAATTTCGCCAATTCCTTCATAGAAATGTCTAATATGCGACCCTGAATGCCGACGCCGACTTCGGCGGCAATTCAAAAACGATTCGGTTTTCCCGCAGCATCGAATTTCCTCCACCCGTGGATAATTTTTCTATTGACACATTCCGGGCATTGATGTTACCCGGTACGAAAAAGTTTTTTTCGATCTTCTTCGGTTTGTCGCTTGCATTTAGAGCTACCATGACGATGTTTCCCCACGAATCCCGGGGATAGAATCGCGTGAAAATATAGGCGTCGTCGTCGTAGTATAAATCAATCGTTTTGCCCCGCCGCAGCGCCGGATTTTCTTTTCGGAGCTTGATCCATTGCTGCGTCCACGCAAACATCTCCTCCTCGTTTTTTGTGCGTCCGGACTTTGCAAACTTATTGGTACGATCTTCTTTCCAGCCGCCCGGGAAATCTTTGCGGTTGTCAGGATCATGACCGCCCGTCATAAGGATTTCCTCGCCGTAATAGAGCTGCGGAATCCCGCGCGTTGCCAACACGAATGCCGTATGAAGCTTGGCACCTTCTTTGGTTGCCCCCTTAAGGGACATAAACCGGTCGGTATCATGGTTATTCTCAAGCAAAACGACGTTGTTTATATCAGGGTAGAGCCCATCATATTTGAGTATATCCCGCAGAGCGCGGGCCGGCTTATTACCAGTGAAAACCTGCTGCGACGTGCGCCAGAGTTTGAAATCAAACACCGCGGGTAGTTTCGTATCGATCCCGTCCCAACCGGTCTTCCCGCCTTGGAAAAACGCAGTTTGCGCGGAATCCTCTTCAAATATCTCGCCGACCATCCAAAACCCCGGGTATTGTTTTTTTATCGCGACCGACCAATCACGGATAAATTCCCTCGGCATATACTGGATCGTATCCTGACGGATACCGTCAATTCCGGTCATGCCGATCCACCAGACCGCATTTTGAATCTGATATTTTGAGACCTCAGGTTCAAAATGATTGTTATCCGGCAGAAGATCAACAAACCAGCCATTAAGAAGGAGATCGCGTTCCTCCAGCGAAGCATTTGGCGAAAGCAGAACGGAATTGTTAAACGAATTGAGTTTTTTGGGATTGATCCAATTTTTAAGCGGTGGATCCTTTATCCACGGATGCGGAAGTCCGACGTGGTTTGCGACTTGATCCTGGATCACCTTTATTCCCATCTTATGGGCGGCTTCGACCATCTCTCGCAAATCCGCCATCGTGCCAAATCGGTCCTCGACACCGTAGTAATCTATTACGTGATAACCATGATAATTTGTGTACGGGCACCAGGGCTTATCACACTCATTCGCCGTATTTGGGTTGTCATACCAGGGCGTCAGCCATATCGCCGTGATTCCAAGCTCTTTCAAATACGGCAATTTGCCGGTAACACCTTTAAAGTCTCCGCCATGCCAGGCTCGTGGATTCCCACGTCCGTTTGCCGAAGCCGGCGCATCGTCCGGTGCGTCATTCGATGTATCGCCATTGGAAAACCGATCGGGCATGATCAAATATATGACATCATCATTCGAAATCCCCTGAAAATTCTTTTGATCGGCCAGTGGCGGTGAGATTTCGAATGGAATTCGGGCCTTCCCGGCTGACGTTGACACCTCAAAATCATAGCGGCCAACAACTGTATTCTTAGGAATCTTCACATCAAAAAATATATAGGTGCCGCTTTCGTTCGTGCGGATGTTTGAGACTCCCAGATTCTTTTGTAAGGATCTGACTGAAGCGCCTTTAAGATTCTTACCCCGCGCAAGAAGGCGAACCGGATCGATCGTGTGGTTTGCCCACCAATTTGGAGGTTCAACCTTTTCAATCGAAGGTGTTTGCGCACCAATTCCAGCGCAGAAAAAAAGGATTAGCAGGATTACAAATTTTGCTTTCATGGTTTATTCTAATCCGCCCCGAAGTCTAGTTTCCCGGCTTTACCAATGCGGGATTCTTCTTATCTCTGCTTGAGCCTGATGTCGAGGCGGCGAGTTTTTCCAGGCGCTTAAATTCCGCTAGTGCGATTTTTGCCTTTTCTTTCTGTTTCGAGCGTGAATAGGCAAGAAATAACTGATATTGGATTCCCGGATCATTTGTATTGAAGTTTGCCGCCCGCTCCAGGATCGGAAGCGCTTCATCAACCTTTTTCGCCCTCATCAAAAGACGTCCGAGATCATAATGTGCCGAAAGATTTTTGGGATCTATTTTTATCGTTTTTCGTAGAAGCCGTTCTGCTTTGGTATCGTCACCTCGCTGGTATGCGAGGAAACCGAGATTCGCCAGGATATCCGGATCGTCGGGCATCCCGGCCAATGCTTTTTCAAAAGAAGCGATCGCCTTATCGTAGTCTCCTTCAGCGCGTGCTAAATACCCCTGCAGATAAACCAGATTCGCGTTTCCCTTGTGGCGCTTTTCTTCCCGGTCGAATACGGCTCTTGCTTCGGCGTACTGACGCAGACGGACATAATTAACACCCAGACGTATCTGATACAAAAGGTTTTTAGGCTGCTGAATTGCCGCCGCCCGGTAAAATCTGACCGCATTCGTATAAACCTTGTTTTTCGCAATTTCCTCACCTAGCAGGAAATTCACTTCATGATAATCCGGTTTCAGCTCGAGGGCCTTTAGCCAGAGTCCGATGGCATTCTCAGATTCGCTCTTGGCACTTGCTATCAATCCAAGGCGATAAAATACTTCAGGCGAAGTGTTGTTCAAATCAAGCGCCTGCTGAAGTATTCTCCGGGATTCGTCCAATTCGTTTAGATTGTAATGCGCCAAACCCAAATTATAGAGAACCTCGAAACGCTTCGGAATTTGGAGGTTTACCTTTTCAAAAAGCACCTTTGCCTTACCAAATTCCTCGGCGTCGGCCAGCACCAATGCTAGTGTGAACAGTAGCCGGGGATCGTCCGACTTTCGAGCAACGATAAGATCCGCAATTCTTACGGCATCCTTTTTATTTCCTTCGCCCGCGTATGCCATCGTCAGCGAAATAAGCAGCGGCAGGTCGGCTTTTCTGGGCACGCGATTTGTTTTGGTTATTCCGACCAGGCGCTCAAGAATCGGACGGGCTTTTTTATGTTCTTTTTTTGCCGAGTAAAGGGCGGCGAGATTGTATGATGCCTGCTGGTGACTTGGAGCCAATCTCAATACGCTTTCAAGTACCTCTATTGATTCATCTCCACGTTTCGTTTTTGCAAGTAAAACACCCAAGTTGGAAAGCGTTGAGACATCGTTCGGGTTTGTCGCCAAAACCTCCCGGTAAATCTTTTCAGCCTCGTCGAACCGGTTCTGCTGATCGAGCGCGACACCAAGGAGAGTTTTTGCCCGAGCGCTTTCTGGAAATTTCGCCAAAACCGAACGAAGGACCTTTTCTCCCTCCGCGACGTTTCCCGAACGCAGAAGCTCGGAAGCCTTTTGAAGCCCTTCTAACTCGCCTGAAGATTTGCGATTCCCCTTCTGCGGATAAACTGGGGCGCTGAGCAGAAATATCGAACACGCAAGAACCAGAAGCATGCCTTGTTTTAGGTTCTTCTTTGCGGTTTTACCTTCGCCCCAAAATCTCATTATGGATTTCCCTTTCACTTACTCATTGCTTTTCGAAATCTCTTCTTATGCCCGGGCTTGATGGTTACCGCTTTCTGTGCGATCGTCTGCCACCAGAGCTGCCCGTCGCGAAGAATATTTCCCGATAGAAAACTCAGCCGTATTCCAAAGTCGTTCCCGGATTTTGTATCGCGCCACCAGAGTTTTTCCTGCTTTTTATTGTCAACAAATCCGATCGTGTAGCGGTCGTCATACCGCTCGCCCGAAGTTGCGACGCCGATTCCCGAGGACGAAGGAAGTCTCAAATCGACTATATTTGGGCGGGTCAAATAAGTTAACACTATTTCGCTGACGAATTTCCCCTGATCAAAAACTATTTGAAGTTCTCCTTTCGGCAGGTTTTTATACAAGACGCGTATGTCTTTTTTTCCATCGCCTTCCCTTCTCATTGCATCGGGCTTTTCCTCTCCGGGTTTTCGACCAGCGTTTTCAAATACTGCTCTCAGCGCCGTGGGCACGTCCATCCCAATTTTGACGCCATACACGCTCATCTGGTGTTCGTCGCCGCCGATACTTTTTTCCGCATCGCTGACTCCCCCGGTTTTTTTCTGCGCCTCCGCTGAAACGACCAGTACACAAAGAGTCAAAAGCACTGCCGTAGAGGCCGCGATCCAGAATCGATTCTTAATTATTAACATCACCTTTTTTTACTTTATTTGAATTTCTGCGGTCGCGATGAATTCTCTTCACGATCTCATTTTCCCTTTTTGCCTCGGAAATCCGACCAAGCCTCCGGTAGGCGATCGCAATTTGGTAATGAGGCTCAGGATTTTTGGGCGCCAACTCTATCGCTTTCTTAAGATGCGGCAGGGATTCCTCATATTTTTTTAACCTAACAAAGGTTTTTCCGAGTGTTATAC
>JABDJV010000114.1 GCA_013003295.1 Pyrinomonadaceae bacterium
GATCAGCTTTCTGCCGCCGGTGAATCCGGCAAAGTAGTGAAAATTGATTCCACCGATCGTAATCACATGGTCGTATTCGGTGAGTTTTCGGTTTAATTCGATCGGGGTGCCGTCTTCAAATTCGCCAAGACGCACAAGCTGCATCAGATCCCGAGCATCGTGATTGAATGTCTTTATTCTTTGGGTAATAAACGGAGTCAGGATCTCGTCTTTCTCAATCTTTGACACCGGGCGATGGATGCCGGTCGCAAAGACTATATTTATCTCATACGGCATCGTCCCGTTTGCGATCAGGCGGCGAACTAATAGATTAACGATCTGACCGCATCCAATGCTTCTTGTCGCATCCGGAACAACGATGAGAACCGATTCCCCGGGTTTGATTTTCGCTTCAAGCGCCTCTCCTTTTGGGCGGTCGAGTCTTTCGCCGATCTCGCGATCTGCCAGCGCTTCTGAGCTGGCTTTGTCACCCAGGACTTCGAATCGAGCCGGATCATATTCTAACTCGATCTGTGATTTTCCATATCCCAGCGCAATCTTCATGTTTGGCTACTTTAGCAACTCTTACGATCGCGAAACAAAAAAGAGCGGTTCACACGCGAACCGCTCCGTAAAAGTATTAACTTCAGGTATTTATTTAATTAACCTGACTGAAGTCTTTCGGTCTGACGCACGCTCTTCATCAGATGCGGTTTCGTCAACTTTCGCAAACTCCTCGCCGTAGCCCTCGGCTTCAGGTACCTGATCACCGACACCCGCTTTTGAAAGAGCCGCCTGCACTGCCTTTGCTCTGTTGTCAGAAAGCTTTTTATTAGCAGCGTCGTTACCGGTCTTGTCGGTGTATCCGCCAATTTTGATTTTTGCTTCCGGGAATGCTTTGAGAATGGCAACGATATTGTCTGCCTGGCGTTTTGATTCAGGACTTAACTCGGATTTTCCGAGCTTAAAATTCAGGTCGTCAAAATCGAACCATTTATCCTTCAGGTCTTCGGCGCTTGCGTTTTTGTATTCGTCCGATTGAAGGAACTTGACCATTTGATCCTCAATGCCGCCCGGATAAGCCTGAATTTTGGTCCCATCAGGAAGGGCAACTTCCGTCAGTTTTCTTTCTGCGTCATTTCCTTCCGCATTTTTAGAGGATTCGTTCTCCTCACCCGTTCCGGTTCCGGAATTGGCATTTGCATCGGCGTTTGCATTTGAGTTCGTTGTCGATTTCGCGTCTTTGTTGCCACCGCAGAACCAGAATGCTAGTAAGATCAACAGTCCAAGAAGCAGCAATGGAAGCAACCACTTCAGAATTGAACCGTCGCCATCTCCATCAAATGTATCACCAACGCTGTCGAACGCGTCACCAACTTTATCAGCCGCTGCTCCAGCCGCTCCGGCAACGGCGTCGGCCGCATCACCAGCAACTTCTTTTCCTTTATCAACGGCCGCACCTGCAGCGTCGCTGACAGCTTCCGCCGCATCACCAGCGACTTCCTTTCCCTTGTCGACGGCTGCACCAGCAGCGTCGCTAACGGCTTCCGCCGCATCGCTTGCCTTGTCGCCAACCCCGCCCGCAGCATCCTTAACGGCATCCGCTGCGTCGCCTACCTTATCCGCTGCTGCAACTGCAGCATCTCCCGCAGATTCTTTTGCGTCACTAATAACTTCCTTGCCCTTTTCAACTGCATCACTTGCCGTGTCACGAATACCGCCGGCTGTATCCTCAGCATCATCATCGATCGACGAACTGATTACGTTTCCTGCAGCACCAGCGCCTCCTGCAATGACCCCGCCTTCTTTATCAGATACATCGCTGGCTAATCCGCCGATCGCATCCGCAGCGTCGTCGGTCTCATCTGATCCTCCGCTGGCGACCGCTCCGGCCAGACCAGCTGCGCCGGCAGCGGCTGCAGCTGCGGCATCTCCGCGTCCGGTGAGCAATTCACCGATCTTCGACAGAACACCCTCATCGTCAGGGGTCTCGCCATCCGGAGATAGCTTATCAACGACCTGAGGCAGCATATATCCGAGCGCTTCACTCGTCTTGTCAGCAGGAATACCTGCTTGCTCAGCAAGACTATCTACGGTTTCACTGCCGAGCACCGATTGAATTTGCTCTCCTGAGATATCGGCGTTATCTCCACTGGTTATCCAGGAGCTTGCAATATCGCCCAAACCCGATTCCTTAAATCGTCCAATAAATCCACTGATGCCGTCAGTCTCAGCATTCGTCATCAAAGCCAACAGCCCAGAAAGCAAAGTTCCTGCTTTGTCACCTAAACCAAATTTCTCAGCCGCTCCGCTAACAATCGAATCAAAAAGAGCCATTTTCCTTTTCTCCTTATATTTTTTCTAATTTGGCTAATCCATCACCGGGCATCGCCATATTTTTTTTATTAATCTCGCCTAAACGGCAACGTAGTGTTCGCTGCTGCCGCAAAATAAGTCTAGGGGGACAAACTGTGCAATAAATCTAATCTTTGCTTTCCCGCCATTGTTTCCCAAGCAATACCAGTTCGTCAAGCTTGCTTTGCAATTCTTGCTGATAGGATTTCAAATCCTCCTCAGTCGCGTCTCGATTAACGAAAATGGGCTCTTTTACAAAAACCTTGGCCCTGCCGAACGGCATTGGAATCTGCAGCTTATCCCAGCTGTTGAGCGTCCAAAACTTAAGAGGTTGTATCAGGATCGGAACAATCGGAGTTCCCGTTATTTTCGCAAGAAGCACCGCACCGGGCTTCACATTATAGCGGGGGCCCTTGGGGCCATCGACCGTGAGTGTAAGCGAAAATTTGTCTTTCTTTAACAGTTTGATCATCTTTCGAAGAGCCTGAGTTCCTCCGCGGGTTGACGAACCCCGGGCAATTCCGTGTCCAAATCTCTGCGAGACCCTGGCGATATATTCCCCGTCAAAACTCTCGGAAACCATCGCTGCGTAGTTGCTGAATCGCCAGAAATAAGTGGTCAGTAAGATTCGATCATGCCAAAATGCGGCAATACAAGGCGGCTTTTTTGTAGTAAACTGTTTCATGGTCTGCCAGCCTAGGTGATTATTTTTTTCGAGCTCGCTTAGATCAAAACGAATTGTTTTTCCAAGGATATGAATAAAGAAGAACAAGGCGTAATCAGTTAGGTATATCGCGATTCTTTTGCTTATCGGATAATCCGATAGCGGTTTGAGCTGGAGAGCTGCCGATCTGGTTTTTCTATAAGGTCTGTTTCCCATGCGAAGAAAATGTTACTACCATTCAGAATTATATATGCAACAAAATAAGCTATCTTATCGTAGATTGCGTCAAAAGGCTTATTATTCTGACCAAAACCTAAGCGATGTTTTCGCATCAAACGTTTAAGGAATGCCGAAAAGAATTTTAATTATTGATGACCAAGACGATCTGGCAACAGAGCTCGGCGAAGTGTTTACGGCTGCGGGGCATACGGTCAAAACCAGCGAAACCCGGAATGAGGCTGTTGCACTATCGGTAAACGAGGGTTTCGATATGGTCATCACCGATCTTGGCGGTAAGAACCTTGTATCCGATCCCGGCAAAAACGGCCACGAAACGCTTCCATGCCTGCCGGAACCCGAAAAGAAGATCAGAAGTGAGTTCAAGGCATTCAAAATCTGCCTCGCTAATTATGACAATGAAGATTTTAGCGAAGAAGAGATCAATTATCTCGTGAGTACGACCCTTAATTATAAGGCGAAATTCATTGATCGCGGTGAGGCGATGAAGAAGCGGCGCGAAAAAATTGATTTCGAAGTGCCCAGCACGATCGCGATTATGCACGATATTTTGGACTATCTGATGACAAGAGTCGAAAAGCTTGGCGTGGTGAATCCTGAGCAATCAAATCTTTTTGTAGCGCTTGATGAAGCCTTTGTCAACGCCGTAAAACACGGCAACAAATTTGATACCCGAAAGCTCGTCAAGATCTCAGTTGAGATCTCACCAACAGAGGCGAGTTTTTCGATCGAAGATGAAGGTGAAGGATTTGACGTCGAAAATATCCCCGACCCGACCAAGCCCGAAAATCTTCTGAAAGCCTCAGGCAGGGGAGTGATGTTTATCTATAACATTATGGACGAGGTAGTCTACAATGATCGTGGAAACCGGATTACAATGATAAAGAAAAACGAAAACCAGGTCTGACCGCCCGCAACTATTACTTCTACTTCATCCTGCTTTTTTTAGCAGAAAGCTTTTTCAGGTTATCAATCTGACTTCTGATCGTCTCGAGACTTGGCCGTATGCGATAGTTAGTCTCGACATTTATCCAAAAGACCTTTCGGTCTTTGTCCAGAAGCAAAACCGTCGGTATTGGGATTCCTTCCGTCTCGCTGTCAAAATACCTTTCGTCGATCAATCCGTAATTCTTTATCGTTCCGCTTTCGGGATCGGAGAGAAGCTGAAATTTCACCTCGCCCTTCCCGTCTCTGGCGATCTTTTTGACAAGCATATTTGTCTTATCTGCCTTATCGACGCTAATCGCAAATATGGCTACATCTTCATCTTCCCTTAACAAACTGCGTAGATCGGCTAACTGCCGCGCGCAATAGGGTCACCAATAGCCACGGTAGAATAACAAAACCGTATGCCTGTTTATCTCCGATAGCGTTATCTGTTCATTCCTACTGCTGGTCAATGTAAAATCAGGAGCAATAGCGCCGATTTCGATCGGCTGGCGGTCGCTATTTGCATTTTGGGCAGAAATTCCAAGGCCTGCGGCAAACAATAGGCCGATTAACAAAATTATTCTTACTTTCACGTTTTCTTCTCCAGGATTTTCAAAGTCTTAAACGAGGGCTATATGAAAGATACCCGAGTCGCTGACTTTTGTTCCAGTTTACTTTTGCGATTCGGGTTTGCTAACCAAATTTATCTCCCCTAAAATTCCGGTAAGTGAAAGTAACGATTGGACAAATAAACACGACGAATGGTGATATCAGAGGCAACGTCCAGAAGATCTTGCATGCGATCACGAAAGCAAAGAACGAAGGGTCCGATATGATCGTATTTCCTGAGCTGACGATCCACGGCTATACCTCGCAGGACTGGTTTCAGGATAACGACATCATTCGCGATTCGGGCGAGCCGCTGAAGGAAATCGTTGACGCGACGAAGGGAATAACCGCAATCGTCGGCACGATTCGAAAAAACGAAGACAATGATGGACGCCGGCTTTTTAACTCCGCCGCGGTTATACACGATGGCGAAATCCTTGGCTTTGCCGATAAAACCCTCCTACCCGAGTACGACGTATTTGACGATCCGCGCTATTTTGAGCCAGGCGAGGAGCGAAGGCTGTTCGAGATCAATGGTAAAAAGATCGGAATAGCGGTGTGTGAGGATTTTTGGAACGACAAAACCTTTTGGGAAGACCGCCTGTACGATGACGACCCAACCGACGAATTGATCGCGATGGGCGCTGAACTGATCGTTGCGATAAATGCGTCCCCTTTTAATAAGGGAAAGATAAAACTCCGCTGCGATATGGTCGCTCACCGGGCGAAGGAAAATAAGATTCCGATCGTCTTTGTGAATCTGGTCGGCGGAAACGACGGTATCGTTTTTGACGGGGCGAGCCTGATCGCTGATGAGGAAGGCGATATTATTCTGCAGGCAACAGCTTTTGAAGAGTTTGTTGAGACGGTCGAACTCGACGTACGTAAGCCCGATACCCGCGGGATCACCGGCAACGAGATCGAGAC
>JABDJV010000143.1 GCA_013003295.1 Pyrinomonadaceae bacterium
GATCAGCGTAGGTCGGGACGGTCATGAACGAGTGATCGAGAAGGATGCCTGTCATTGCCATGTTCATCTGGAACGAAAAAAGATCACCAGATTCTCGTTTACGTATATTGACGCCGGCTTTGGAAAAGAGCCCTGTTGCGAATTGAAAACGCCGCAAGATGAAACGGTCTTGCGGCTTTATTTGCGTGGAGATGCCAAACACGGACGAAAGAAGTTTGAGGGCTTTTCGCATAAAGACGCAGAATTTGTAGAGGGAAATTGGTAAGGGTATCCAATGGCAAAACAGCGCGAAAATCAATGATCGGATTGGATTTCGAAAACCGGGCGTCTCAAGAAGGGTATAAGTGTGTAGCCGGCGTTGATGAGGTCGGGCGCGGATGCCTGGCCGGACCGGTCGTGGCCGGCGCAGTGATCCTTAACCGATCGAAAGCCCTCCCTGAAGGATTAAACGATTCAAAAAAGATCTCGAAGAAAAAGCGCGAGACACTAGCTGCGAAAATAAAAGAGTGTGCTTTGGGATATGCCGTCGGTCAAATCGAGGCCGACGAGATCGATCAGATCAACATTCTTGAAGCAACAAAAAAGGCGATGGGTCTTGCGATCCGGAATCTCCAGGTAGAAGCCGACTTTCTGTTGATCGATGCGCTTGAGCTGAAAAATGTAGTCCTGCCTCAAAAGGGAATTATAAAGGGTGATTCCATCTCCGCGTCTATTGCTGCCGCTTCGATCATCGCAAAAGTATACCGGGATAAACTGATGAAAGACTACGCTGAAACCTACCCCGCTTACGGTTTCGAGCGGCATGCCGGTTACGGCACACAAGCTCATTTTTTAGCCTTGCGGAAAAATGGTGTGACGCCGATACATCGCAAATCTTTTAAGGGCGTTTCACGGTAAATAAATTTCTCAATTATAAAAATACAATCATTGATTGATTCAGTGCGATTTTACCCTGAGTTCTTAAATCAGATTCGAGTCGCCGCCATATTAACAGTACGGTGCATTTTGATCGGAAGGCGCGTTAGTGTTCAAAATAATCATGTTAACAATTGAAGATTTGCACGCGTCCTTTTATTGACCGCAGTAAAACTCAAATTAAAAGGAAGTAAATAATGATCAAACGAACTCTGACCCTTCTTTCATTGCTGGTCTTGCTTTGCAATGCATCCGTCCTTGCCCAGAAAAAGCAGGCTCGCCAGATAGTTTCAAAACTTATGGTTGAGAAGAATATTCCGGGAATTTCCGTATCCGTGATCGAGGATGGTAAATTGATCTGGTCGGAAGGCTTTGGATTTGCCGATCTGGAACAGAATGTGAAAGCCACCCCGAATACAAAGTTTCGTATTGGGAGTCTCTCAAAACTTCTGACAGCGGCGGCTTTGGCAAGGCTTCATGACAAGAAAGTGATCGGTCTTGATGATTCAATCTACAAATATGTTCCGGCGTTTCCGAAAAAGAAAAACGATATAACGGTTCGCCAATTGGCGGGCCATCTGGGTGGAATCAGACACTATGGCGCGAATGAATACGTTGTCACAAAAAGATACGAGAATGTAGACGACAGCTTAAAAATATTTCAGGAATCACCATTAAGAAATGTCCCTGGAACAAAATACTCATATTCAACTTACGGATATACACTGTTAAGCGCAGCAATTGAAGGTGCTTCAAAGCAAGACTTTCTGACGAATATCCAAAATGAGGTTTTCTCTCCCTTGAGCCTGAATTCGACCGTTGCTGATGACAACCGGAGAATTATAAAAAACAGAACCCATTTCTATTCAGTCGGCTCGGATAAAGAGTGGGTAAATGCTCCATATACTGACAATAGCAACAGGTGGGCAGGTGGGGGATTTCTCTCAACCTCAGAGGATCTGGTGCGGTTTGCCGAGGCACACTTGAAAGATGGATTCCTAAAGCCCGAAACTCGCAGAATACTATTCACTCCACAGAAAACCTCGGACGGCAAGGAGACGATAGCCGGAATAGCGTGGCGAATTGCCAGGGACGACCAAGGGCGGATCTTCTACCATCACGGCGGTTCGTCAATTGGCGGAAGGGCTTACCTGCTCGTTTATCCACAGCAAAAGACAGCCATCGCGGTGTTATCAAATCTCACGTTCGCGAGGTTTGGTATCAACGAGGTTTCGGCGATTCTTAAACCCTTTGATAAAGAGTGATTTCAGGATATTACTGGTCCTAAAAGGTTTGGCGTTGGCGATTGCGCCGTCGGGTTGCGCGCAGCGTTTAGAAACACTAGGCTTATCGTCGTGACTGAAAATCCGGTAAATATTGACACACTAAAACGCATTGTCGTGATCGGCTCGAGTTGTGCTGGCAAAACTACCTTCGCAAGAAAACTGTCAAGAGTTTTGAATGCTAAAAATATTGAAATGGATTGGCTGAATTGGCTGCCGAATTGGGAAGAGCGTCCGACTGAAGAGTTAAGGGAAATGGTCGACCAGGAGACTTCGGCGGAAAAATGGGTCCTGGACGGGAACTATAGTCGCACACGCGATATTGCCTGGAATAGGGCTACTCATGCTATTTGGCTCAATGTTTCTTTTCCGTTAGCGATGGTCCGCGCGATCAAACGTACCACAAAGCGCGCCGTAACCGGTGAGGAGATCTGCGGCGGGAATCGTGAAACTTTCAGGCATTCGTTTTTGAGCACTGATTCGATGATAATCTGGTCGCTGCGAACGTATCACTCCCGTCGCCGAAGGTATAGAAAGCAGGTTGAAGAAAATCAGTATAAAAATCTTAGCTTTATCGTCTTTGAAAACTCAAGAGACCCGGAAGAGTTTCTAAAAACGCTTGAATCCAACTCGCCGGCCAGGTGAATTGTTGCAACCTTTTACTTTCTGTCAAACATGTAACCTGGTGGAACCCCTGGGCGTGCAATACAAGCACAAACAACTGGTTTAACAGCCCCGGGCACACAAATTAGATCGCATTTGACCGGCGAACAAATGTGGTATTCATGTCGGCGGGTGATAGTGAGCTCCCGATTGTTGATGTTTCGAATCCGCGAAAACCGCGTTTGAGATCAACATTTGGCCGGGTGAAAAACGGTCAAGGCGTTTGGGGCGCAACGGTTACGCAGGAAATGGTCTATCTGACACATATCAAGACTTTTGTTCCTTTTCGCGGTGGTTGGGCCGGGATAAAGGCGATCGAGAGAAAACAATTTCGTTAAAATTTGATAATCTTTTCGGTATGGGAATTCACGAGTTTGAGCCTCGCGACGAAAATTTTGACGGAAAAGTTCGCGAAAGTTTTGCGCTTCAGGAGGCGATGAAAACAATAGGCTGCTCAATTGACAGTCTGGAGGCCGGGAAAATAGAGATTCATTTCCCGTTTAACAAAGCTCTAACTCAGCAGCACGGATTTATACATGCTGGGATTCTTTCTACTGTAATGGACAGCGCCTGCGGTTACGCTGCATTTTCTTTAATGCCGGCCGATGCAGCAGTCCTATCGATCGAATTCAAGGTAAACCTTCTCTCGCCTGCAAAAGGCGATGCTTTTCGGGTTGTCGCTAACGTAATTCGGCTGGGAAAGACAATTACGGTCTGCGCCGCGGAGACATTTTCGATCAACGGGACGAAGCAGAAGCGCGTAGCCAATATGACCGGCACAATGATGGCTGTTTTCGACCGTGAAGGAATTAAAAACTAGCGCTTAAACCAACCTTAAGGCCAAATTAGTTGTATTTGATTACCGTAAATCAGCACCAGGCAGATTCTATGCGATTTAGCAGAATTTTAATTACAGTTTTGGTTTTTACGATGGGAGTGCTTCCTGCTTTCGCGCAGCGAAGGTCGATCGTCGGCGATGTTCGTTTCCACAAGCTTAAGAGCGACGTCTTTGGAAATACCCGTACGATCCGCGTGCTTGTTCCGCCCGGATATAGCAGGAAAAAAGCTCAGCGCTATCCTGTGCTTTATCTCAACGACGGTCAGAATCTGTTTCAGGTCAGGGGTTCACAATCAAAAATGTCCGAATGGGGAATAGATGAAACCATAAAGGACCTATTGGATTCGCGTGAGATCGAGCCGATCATAATCGTCGGAATCGATAATGCCGGGCGAAGTGGAAGAGCAAACGAATATCTCCCGTATGAAGACAAATACCTTAGCCCGCCGCTTCCAAACCCGCAAGGGTCAAAATATCCTGACTTTCTGACCGAAGAGGTCCTCCCGTTTGTCGAAAAAAATTACCGTGTAAAGACGGGTGCGGAATTTACCGCTCTCGGCGGAGCGTCATATGGCGCACTGATATCGCTATTTTCCGCGATCAAAAAACCCGGCGTCTTTGGAAGTCTGCTGCTTGAAAGCCCTTCATTTTACGTGGACGAGGGAAGGATCCTGGACGAGGTTGAGGCAACGGAAAACATGCCAGAACGAGTCTATATTGGGGTCGGAACCAACGAAGAAGCCAAGCCAAACTGTGTGCCCGGCGATCAAAGTCACGAAGCGGTTCAGGATGTATTGAAATTCAAGAAGATCCTTGAAGAAAAAGAGCTGGACGATAATAACTTAAAAGTCTTGATAGAAGACTGTGCCGTTCACAACGAAGGTGCCTACGGACGACGTTTTTACGATGCGATGCGGTTTTTATACGGGCGAAAGTAACGGTTTGGCTATAAGAAATTATTCCCGAAGGTTGTTACTGGTCATCCGTATCGCGTAAAATTTTCTCCATTTTACGACCTCTTGCCAATTCATCAACCAACTTATCTAAGTATCTTGCTTGCCTTGTCAATTCAAAGTCTATTTCCTCAATTCGATAACCGCAAATTACTCCTTTTATAAGATGTGCATTGGGATGGAGTTCTGCTCTTTGAAAAAATGTTTCAAAGGTTACCTTCTCTTTGATTAGCTCTTGCAATCTATCTTCGTCAAAGCCGGTTAACCACTCGATTACTTTGTGAAGTTCGTCTTTGGTTCTACCTTTCTTTTCAACCTTCGTCACGTAATGCGGGTAAACAGAGGCAAATGACATTTTTGCGATTCGTTCGTTATGTTCGGTCGTTACTTTCATTTTAATTGGTTCTAATTTTGTTGCAGCTTTGCTTCAAGATTGACGCGTCATCGGATTTTGTCCACCGATTTTCAAAACTATCTCGAAATTTAGCCTATTGATTCGGACTCAAATTACGTGGAATGATCATTAATTCTGTCTGTCTGCCGTCGATGTAATAGGTTTTCTCACCATCAAAAAAAGCATCTTCCTCAAGCATGATTCTGATCTCTTTGTCCCATTCTTTTATGAATGTTGCGGCGTTTAGCTCGATTGAATGGGCGGTGTTTTCGTAGAGCGGATAGTCACCACGGATCGGAACACCTCCTTGCTGATCCCAAAGGCCGATCGTCGGTCCGGCGGCATGCCCGTGAAATCCGATCGGATGAGTATAGATCGAGCACTTGATGTTTTCCGCTTTACACCCATCGAGCGAGCGCTTTAGGATCTGGTTGCCGGTGAGCCCGGTTTTGAAATTACCGGTCAGAATATCCTGCACACGATTTCCGCGTTTGAAGGCATCTTTCAAATATTTTGGCGGAGTCTTCTCGTTAGGCTTTAAAACATATGCGTGCTGCTGCGTATCGGTATTCAGCCTGAGATAAGTAATTCCAAAATCCACATGGAGAAGATCGCCGGGCAGGATAACCTGGTTTTCGGGGCGGTCGGAAAACGCCCGTAAGTGTTCAAAAGATTCGGGATCCTTGCGCTGGATGGAAACGGAGGGATGAAACCATGTGGTCAATCTCAATTCGCGTATACGGTCGCGGTACCACCAAACGACATCGTCGGTTGTGGTAACTCCCGGCTGGATAACCTTTTCTGAAAACCCCTCGGCGATGATCTGTTTTGCCATTCGGACAATACGCGGATAAACCGCCATTTCAGACGGCGTTCTGGTCTCGAGCCAACCGATCGCAACGTTGTCCGCACCAACGACCCGGCCTTTCATATTTCCGGGCAGGGCGGCCATCAACTGCTCGTAATGAGTGGTTGAGATCCCGTCGGCCAGCGCGAAATCCTTTGATTTATTGACGCCGATCTTCTTTGGGTTTTTCTCGGCAATAAAATTCGAAAGCGCTTTCCACTGATCGGGCTGCTTTTCTTTGTCCCAGGCCTTTTTGAACATTTTGCCGACGGCATATCGCGCCATCGCGTATGTTTCGAGTTTCTTGCCCGCGCCCGGATCATAGACCACGAGCATCGTGTTTCTACGGGCAGATTGCCATGTCGAGGGCAGAAATGTTTTCAAAACGGGGTCTTCATTGTATTCGCGTGAAATAATGATCCACATATCGATACCCGCTCGGCGCATTATTTTTGGAAGCACGGTTTTTACACGGTCTTCGAGCCAAACGTCGATAACCCGTGCCCGCTCACGCATTGGAAGCGGCTCGGGAAAGTACGGATTTTGAGCCGATATTGAAACGGATACGGCAAATAAGAAGGTGAAAGCGATTAGTCTTTTCATGGTTATCGTTTAGCGTTCAATAAATTGCCACTAGCTTCAGCTAGTGGATAGCTGAGAAAAAAGTTAAGGCTTTAGCCGAACATCAATCAATGCTAGTTCAGTAAGCTTTAGCCTAATAAATTGTTTGGCTAAAGCCAAGAATAGGGAAGGAATCGAACCACTAGCTAAAGCTAGTGGCAAGTTATAACAAAGCTAGTGGCAAGTTATAACAAAGCTCGTTGCAATTTTAACAAAGTGTTGTCCAGACTTATTACGAGACTAAATTAACTTTTCGGCCACTCACCAGAAAATGCCAGCTCGGCGCTTCCGGTAATTAACATTTCATCATCTTCGCGCCAAACCGCTTCAGTCTTGCCGCCCACGGCCCGAACAGAAAGACTTCGACCTGTTTCCCCTAAATAGGCTGCCGCAACCGCCGCCGCGATCGAACAAGTTCCGGATGAGGGAGTCTCTGCTGCACCGCGTTCCCAGATCCTGATTTCAACATTTGACCGGTCAAGTACTTTTACAAAAACAACGTTTGTTCGGTCAGGGAAGTGCTCGTCGACTTCCAGCTTTGCACCGGTTTTTCGCCAATCAAACTCGAAATTTTCGACAAAAAGGACACACACTGGATTCCCGACGTCCAGGGTGATTATTGACAAAGGACCGTCGTAGTCCGGAATTCGAAATTCGAAATTCGAAATCTGCTTTGGTTTACCTAGCTCGGCGAGATACCAGAACGTATTTTCTTCCCGACTCAAAAGCTCGTAGTTCTTAATTCCGCTCTTTGTTTCAAGACAAAGATATTTGTCTGACCAAATATTTTTGTAGTAGAGATACGCCACCGCACACCGCGTACCGTTTCCCGAAAACCCTGCCTCGCTTCCGTCAGGGTTTATGATCCGGCAGGAATAGTCTGAATCGCCGACGGTGGATTTTTCAAGAAGAGCAATACCGTCTCCGCCTACCCCGGTATGACGATCACACATTCGTCTGGAAAGCTTGCTAAGATCGGTTTCCGCATTTAAACGACCGTTTTCGATTACGATATAATCATTTCCAAAGCCGTGAAATTTGCAGAAAGGAATTGAATTCATTTTTGTAAGATAATAAGGGTTTTTCACGCCTTTTCAAATAATGGCACCACTAATCGTATTGTTAGTATCCTTTGGTACCTTCTTCGCACTCAACAGATTTCTGCTGGGCGGGCGGTTTTCCTTGTCTTTGGCGGGCCGCGCCTCGCTTGCAGTTATGCTTTTCGTCACAGGCGTGACACATTTTACAAATACGGACGTTATGGCTCAAATGATTCCTGAGTTTATGCCGGCAAAAAGAGAACTGGTTTATTTTACAGGCTTTTGCGAGCTGCTCGCCGTAATCGGCTTGCTCTGGAATAGGACCGCAAGATTGACGGCATATATGTTGCTGCTATTTTTTATAATGGTACTCCCCGCCAATATTGCTGGAAGCCTCAAACAGGTTGAACTGGGAGGTATGGCAAACGGAGCATCATATTTGCTATTTAGAATTCCGCTGCAAATTCTGTTTATCGCCTGGATTTATTATTTTGGTATCTACCTTACAAGGCCCTATCAAGAGCCTACCGCTTCTTCGGAATGATCTTTAGCGAGAGTCGCTGCTTCCCACGCATGACGATAACCTCATACTCCTGATCAGCCTTCATCTCTCCAAGAATAAAAACATAATCCGAGATGTTACGGATCTCTTTCCCCGCAAGCCTAACAATTCTGTCGCCGGGTTTTATACCTGCTTTCGAGGCCGGAGAATTATTTCGAACGCCGTCCAAAACCAAGCCATTGTTGTTTCCATCAGCGTAGCTGGGAATCGTACCCAATGACACGCTAAAGCCTCTTCTCGCACCCTGCATGCCTGAGCTTTTTGCCACAGTGTAGGTCGGGCGCTTTGAGGCATAGTCGATCTTCTTTACGATTCCCGAGACAAAGCTTGTAATGTTTGCCAGGCCGGAAATATTGATCTTCTCCGCCGTGTCCGTTGGTTTATGATAATCAGAGTGGGTTCCGGTGAAAAAGAAAAGTACCGGGATCTTCTTGCCGTAGAACGACGAATGATCGGATGGTCCGAAACCGTCCTGGTTTAATTGGAGCGCAAAGCGTTTTGGAACTACCGGCTTTTTGTCTTTCTTTTCGGGCTTTTTCGGAACCGTTATTCTTGCCGGTATGATCGTTTTTGACGACGATTCAGTAAGGAAATTTTCGATTTCTTTGTCTTCACCGATCGCTTCTTTGGCCGTAGAAACAGCTTTTTCGATCTCACCCGTTCGAACGACTCCGCCGAGAATCACTTCGCCTTTTTCCACCTCAACATAGACACCGCTGAATCCGTTCTGTTTTAACGCCTTTTCCACATCGGCTTTCAGTTTCAGGTCGGATTTAGAAACCTCTATTTTTACGGGCGGCGGAAGTTTCTTTACATTTTCTGATTCGACGAGCTTTTTCATTTCGGCAGCAGTTCCGATTCCGCCAACGGTTAATTTGCCGCCATTCAAACGCCCGACCATATCCATATTTATCATCCCAATAGTGTTATCGAGCGGAAATACCGGATCGTTTACATATGCCTTTGAACCCAAAAGTCCTTCTTCTTCTCCGCCAAAGCCAATAAATATCAAGGTTCGCCGATTACTTTTCGACTTTGAGAATTGACGCGCGAGCTCAAGCATTGCCGATGTGCCTGATGCGTTATCGTCGGCACCGTTATGAATCTCATTTGAATTAGGAGCGAGGCTCCCCTTTCCGCCGCGCCCCAAATGATCATAATGTGCTCCGATAACGATCGCTTCATTTTTTAAGACCGGATCATTTCCTTCCAAAATCCCGACCACATTGTAGGCCTGCACTTCCTTCTTCTCGAGATCGATCCGGAGATTTGTGATAAGAGTCTGATCATTCGAAAAACCTTTTGACGCCGGAACATTGGCCTCGCCTTTTGCGACCGCGTTTAACCTGGCCTCCTTATCCTGCAAACCCTTCTCGTTCGTTCGGAGAATACGGGCCGCAATTTGGCGAGAGACGACGATCGTCGGTACAGCGGTTTCACCCAGTGTCTGATCGAAAGCGAATGCCAGTTTTTCATCAGCGAAATTGCTCTTTCGCGAGATAAGTATAAGGGCCCTTGCACCCTTTTGCTTCGCGATATTTGCCTTTGCATGCGGTGTGAAAATAAAAAAGTTGTTATGTGGATTGTCATTGTCGGGTTTTCCGGCGAAGGCTAATAACGTTTTACCCCGAACGTCTAAATCATTGAAATCATTATATTTTAGCTTTGCCGATTCGATCCCGAAGCCCGCAAAGACAATACTCGAAAGCTCAACATTGGCGTTTGGTGAATATCCGAGAGGCGCCCATGCGGATTTGAATTTTACTTCCGTCAGGCGTTTGGTATCGGTGATCTTGAGCGAGTTGTTTTCGCCGGATCTGTTGCCGACAATATATGGAAAACTCTGCAAAAAGCCTTTTTGAGATTTTCCGTTTAATTCCCCGCTTGTCGCCGCCTTGAGTTTGAACCTGGCAAACATATTGGCCACGTATCCGGCCGCAAAAGTAGATCCCTTCTCGCCAATTTTTCTGCCTTCGAGTTGGTCCGACGCGAGGTATGCAACGTGCTTGCGAAGATTTTTTATCGTCTCGGTCCGCTCAGTTTCCTGAGCAGTAACTGAAATTAAAAAGGTTGCTAGAAATACAAAACTAAATAAGTGCTTTTTCATATGTCTACTCTTTGATCGATTTCAGAAACAACTCTCTGATCCTCCGACCCTTATCCATTGCAATTCCGGTGTTTGATCGATCGGCTTTTGTAGGTTTATCACGCATTGATTTGTCTTCAACCACTCGTATCGCCCTGCCACGATCAAAATACATTCGCCTTTCAAGGGGCGTTTCGCCATCATCCGATATTTCAAAATAGAATATCAGGTTTCCCCCAGTATCAAAAAGAAATTCTTCCATGTATCGACGCGCCGAGATCTCAGAATTTTTTGTAACTTTTACCAACTCTGTCGGATAAGGCTCTTCATCTTTATTTCGGTAATAGAATCGGAAAACGACCTTGTAGTTTCCAACCGCTGCCCAGCTCCGGTTTAGTTTATTGAGAATAAGCTCGTTGACGGCGAGCGGACTCATCGTTCCCGATTCCTCATCCTTTTCCGCTGCTGCGATTTGCTGAGCGGCTTCAGAGTATACTTTTCGGATTCGGTTTACTTTTTCTTGAACATTGTTCTGGGCAGATACCTGAATGGCCAGCGCAGCAAAAATCAGGACACTTGTTAACCGAATTTTCATATCTTTACAGACCTTCGCAGTACGGTTTTGGGATTCCCCTCCGGTACTTTATTTTTGCCACGGTGCGCGATAGTTTTGGTAGTTTTCCAAACCGCGGCACAATCCATAATTCAACACCGTGCTCCTCTCGGAAACCGCCGTTTACGAGCATAAGACTGCGTTTTTCCAATCCTCGCCTATTGATGAGATAATCGCGAATATACTCCGCACGGACATTTACCTCACCAAATCGGGGCAGAAACGCTTTCTCCCCCAACGACTTTCCTGTTTTCAGGTTATACAGGCGCCTTGTGTATCGCCCTTCGTAGGCAACAACGTAGCCAAAACCCTTGCCTCTATCATATTGTATATCGACCGCGAATGCGTCTAAACGAGCCATTAGACCTTCGCAGTTATATTTTTCTACTTCATCAACTTTTCTTGGTGCCTGCCCAAGCACGACTGCATTAAAAAGCCAAAGACCCATGGCGCACACCAGAAGTTTTTTCATCTCAGTTCACCTTTCCCTTTTGACGGCAGTTGCTACCAAATTATCCCGAGCTGCCTTATTCAACCCAATCGGCAATGAACACATTCGTATCGCCCTGTTTGGCGGCGTTTCTATTCGAAGCGAAAACGAGCTTCTTACCATCGGGAGAGAACATTGGAAAGCCGTCAAACGAATCAAAGTTTGTGATTCTTTCGAGCCCGCTGCCGTCGGTATTTACCATCGCGATCTCAAAGTTTCGTTTTCTCGGTCCCTTCGCGTAATAGTTTGTGGAAAATATGATCTTCTTTCCGTTTGGATGAAAATAGGGTGCAAATGAGGCGACGCCAAGTTTTGTTACTTGCCGCTTGTTTGAGCCATCGGCGTTCATCACCCAGACTTCGAAATTATTCGGCTCGATCAGGTCATTTCGAAGGCGGTCCTTATAACGGGCGATCTCTTTGTCGGTCTTTGGATGATAGCTGCGGTAAACGATCTGTTTTCCATCGGGCGAGAAAAATGGTCCGCCGTCATAACCTAATGCGTCAGTCAGGCGCTTTACGTTCTTGCCGTCTCTATCCATTGTATAAATATCCAGATCGCCGTCGCGGACCGAGGTAAAGACTATTGTCTCTCCATCTGGAGAAATTGTCGCTTCGGCGTCATAACCCGGGGTATCCGTCAGGCGTTCAACCCCTGAACCATTGGAGTTGCCGCTAAAAATATCGAAGTCTGAATAGATCGCCCAAACATATCCCTTCGAGAAATCCGGATTTGGCGGGCAAAGTACGCTTCCAAGATGGGTCGATGCATAAACGATTTTGTCCATGCTTTTATAGAAGAATGCACACGTAGTCCGGCCCTCGCCGGTCGAAACCATGCTCAGCCTCGAACCATCGATATTCATGGTATAGATCTGGTCGCATTTGCGTCCGCCCCTTTTCGCCTGAAATATCAATTTTTTCCCGTCGGAAGAGAAGTATGCCTCGGCGTTTTCTCCACCAAACGTTAGTTGTTTAATGTTTTTAAGATGTTTTTCTCCCTCAAATGAAAGGGAACCTGACTGCGAATAATTTACGCAGGAAAACAAGAGTAATATTGCAAAAAAAGCCAAAAGTCTCATATTATTAATACAGTGATTGGAATGGTCTTATCGTAACATTTCCTGGCTCATATTCGTGAATGGCGCGGGATGAAAAATTGCCCCGAAACAGATTCACAAAACTAATTTCCTAGAAGCAGTCTGATGCTGCGGCCCCTTGATAATTTGCAAAGATTCTGAATCCAATAGATTTGCACGGGCGAAAACTAATAACGATGACCTTTGAAACAAATAAAGATGTTCTTGACTGGTTTGAAAAGCAGCCTCGCGCGCTGACTGACGAGTTTATTGATCAGATACCCTGGAACGAAGTAAGAAACTACCGTTTTGATGAACGCCTCGTGCCGGTGCTGATGTATATGCGCGATATCGAGATCCTTACGGACATGTATCACCAGGAACTCCTCCGTACTCCTACGGGGAAGGATCCGATCATCAGCAAGTTTATGGAGCGCTGGGGTGTTGAGGAAATCACACATGGCGAGCTTCTCAATCGGTTCTTGAATGAGGCCGGCTTTGAAACTTCAGACGAATGGAAGGAGGAGATAACGGGCAGTGTCTCAAGATACTATCATCTATATGCCCGAATGCTGACATCTTTTACAAACTGTGTCGGGAAGAGCTTTACGGCTACGCATATGGCCTACGGAACGATAAATGAGTTGTCGGCCGCGCAAAGCTATCGGCGTTTGATCCAGCTTGCGGATCATCCGGTTTTGACAACGATTCTTAAGGGGATAATACGTGAGGAATCGGTCCACACGCATTTCTATTTAAGCGTTGCCCGGCTTGAGCTTAGGAACAACAATTTTGCTCAGAAGATCGCGCGTTTCGTGATTGAAAAATTCTGGAATCCGGTCGGAAGCGGGGCGAGGCCGGAGGATCTAACCAACTACACCATCGCCACCCTTTTCGGAGACACCGAAGGTCTCGAATGGATCGATCGCCTGGTCACACGCCGGGTTCAGGATCTGCCGGGCTTTGACGGCGTAACGAAGATCACAGATCGAATCGCTCAGATCGGGCACGAAACGAATGTCCGGGAATTTGGTTTAGCAGATGCGTAGATTTTCTTTATCTACGGACGAATATCTTGTATGTATATTTGATTACGTTTTCTCCGCTCGGAAGATTTAGATTCCATTTAATCTTCGAGTTTGGGTTTACTGCCTGCAAGTTAAATCCTTCGCGCGAAAATTTACCATCTTTTTCTGCAGAGATGACTTCTCCGACAAGTTTTCGATTTAAAACAACGTCAATGTTTTCCTTTTTTATATTTCGAACCTTGATCGTTCCCTCTACCGTTACCAGGTCGAAGGTGTAATTGCTTCCGCCGTACCGCATCGTTCTCTGTTCGCGGGATTTTTCTTCCAACGTATGAGTTCCGATCACTTCGGTTGCCGGGGTTATCCGTAAAACGTTTTCACCGCCGATCGGAGTAAACGTAAGCATATCCTGGCCGAGAGGCTTCCAATCGCGGAAACTGAGTGCGGGAGCGGTAGTCCATGGCATTCCGGTTCCATTTTTTAACCGCAGTGCGTACCAGATCTTGCTCGACAGATCCTGGACCAGCGGCACGGTGTTTGAATTTCGGCCAAAATTCATATAACGCCTTTGCGTATCGGGTCTATCGCTCAGACTCCACTCAAAAACTTCGGTCGCCGGGACGGTTAACGAAAAAAGCCTCACGCTTGCACGCTCACCTTTCTTTACGTTGATCTGATTTGATTGATACAAGTACAGCTGCTCAGCGGAAAATGAATTGGCCTGTTCCTCACCGGGAACCGTAGGAGTAATGTCGTTTCCCGAGCGGTCCTCATCTCTGCTCACCTGTGACATAAGTGCATTTGACATCTGGTCAACTCTTCTTCCACCGGCACGATTGCCAAAATACGCAGAAACTCCGGCAAATGCGGTTTTCATCGAAAGCGGCGAAATTGTATTCTGATACAAAAAATGGGGAACACCAACGACAAAATAAATTTCCGAATCTTTAAGATCCGCCAATTCATTGATCAGCATCGCTTCGAGCTCGAGCTTGGCTTCCTTAACAGGTTTGCCTTTAATTTCCACCCGGTACGCTGGTATCCAGCGAATACCTCTTTCAAGCGCTGCAATTCCGAGAGTAGTGCGCTGCCCATTGGCAACACCTTCAACCTTCATCTTTAGTAGGTTTTCTTTTGTAACTTTTGGTTTTGAGAAATTCGGTTTTCCCAGTATTTCCAGATTTCGAATCGAGCCTACCGGGAAAAACATAACACCTGTTTCAGTTTTTAACGCAACTGTTAGATTGTTGCGGGCGTTAGTCGCAACGCGCAAAAATTTTCTGTTATCCGACAATACCTCATAAGTTCCTTCAAAGATCTTGTTCTTGTCGCGCGAATCAATAAATCGAATTCGAGAACCCTCATTGGCGATCAAAACTTCGGGGATGTTGCTGATTCTGACCATTTCCCGCTTATCGGCCACCGAAGCGAGAAGCTGTTTGACCTTTACCTTGGGCGACGTTGAGTATCCCCAAACCGTTCCAAGAACTCCGATTGGGGCCTTGGTGGAATAGGCCCAGCCATCACTGATACGAGTTTCGCCTTCACGATATGTGAACGCAAAGCCGTTCTTAAAAACGGCGACGCGTTTTATTTCCGGTGAAAACGAATCAGTACTTTGCGAGTGAATAAAAGTCGTACTTACAAGCAGTAAGACAAGTGTTAAAAGTAGTTGTTTCATATAGTTAGACATTCTTCCTTAGATACTATTTTGGTGCCTCAAAGTTAAAAGAAGTTGCTTTTCTGTGAGAAAAAGAAACTTCGTTAGAAACAGCCGTATAAATTTTGAACGGATCTAACCGTGTGTCTTGCAAAAATCTTCCATGAAATCGACCAAGGTCTGAACACCTTCTTTCGGAAAAGCGTTGTAGATCGAAGCCCGTATTCCGCCAACGCTTCTATGTCCCTTTAAACCGTCCAAACCCTGTGAAGTTGCTTCCTCTGCGAAGCGTTTTTCGAGATCTTCACCTGGAAGGTTAAATGTGACATTCATAAAGGAACGTGCATTTCTATCAGCATGCCCCCTGTAAAATCCGTCACTTGAATCAATCGCATCATAGAGGATCTTTGCTTTCGCTTCGTTTCTTTCTTCCATTGCGGAAATTCCGCCATTCTCAGAAAGCCACTGGCAGACCAGATCGATTATATAGATCCCCCAGGTATTTGGCGTATTGAGCATCGAACCTTTGCTGGCAATGGCGCGATAATCGAGGAGTGTGTGTTGATTCTTGGGAACCTTTGCAAGCATATCGTCACGGATTATTACCAGGGTGACGCCACTCGGGCCGATATTTTTTTGCGCGCCTGCGTAGATCATGGCGTATTTATCGATTCCGATTCTTTTTGAAAGGATATTTGAAGACATATCGCAAATAACCGGCGTCCCGCCACCATCCAGATCACGTTTGAACTCGACTCCTTCGATCGTCTCGTTGGATGTGTAGTGGATATAGTTGGCGTTCTCACTATAAGATAATTCGTCATCCGTTGGAACGGATTTGAAGCCGGATTTCTCAGAGTCGTAAATCGCCACGCCATTACCTGCGCGTTTTGCTTCTTTGATCGCTTTTTTTCCCCAGGCCCCGGTCACGACGTAATCAGCGGTCTCGCCTTCCCGCAGGAAATTTATCGGGATCATTGAAAACTGGAGCGAGGCACCGCCCTGCAGGAAAAGGATCTGGTAGTTCTCCGGTATATTCAGGTGGTTTCTCAAACCGCTTTTTGCACGTTCGATGATCTCGTCGAAATGCTTTGAGCGATGGCTGATCTCCATTACGGACATCCCGATACCATTTAATGACAAAAGCTCACGCTGAGCCTTCTCTAAAACCGCTACCGGCAGCGTCGCCGGTCCTGCGCTAAAATTATAAATTCTTTCGGTCATTTGTATCCTTTAAACTATTTGGGCAAAATTCGAAAGGCAAGAATAGCATAGCCATTTCAGTTGTTTAAGTCGTTCGGCGTATTTGAATTAATTGACAAATGTCAGCGCAGATTCCCGGGTGAGTTCTTTTCGTTTAAATTCGGTTTGAAATAGGTTAAACTTGGGGGAAAGTTAACAACTAAACTGTCAATTTTTACATCTTAGCAAACGGTTTTTGATGATAATAATTGGATATTTTTTGGAGGATCTTTAATGTTTCGTAAGAATTTTTTTGTAACACTTTTATTAACCGCTCTGTTTGCAGTCGGCGGAATTTCAGTCTTTGGACAAGCTACAACCGAAGGCACCGTTTTTAAGAAAAATGCTGAAGGTGCTGACGTGCCGGTGGAGGGTGTAAAAGTTGATTGTTATAGAGTGGATGTAAACCAGACGTGTCGTTCGACGACAACTGACTCAAAAGGAAGATTTACATTCATAGGCCTTCCGGTCGCTGCAAAGGTGTTTCTGGCTGTTAGCGGAACTGGATTTGCACCTCAGGTTGTTCCGGTTGTAAAACTTGGTCAGAGCGTGGTCGTGAGTTTAGAAGATGGTGATGGTTCCGTGCCAACTGAAGATGAGGTCCGCCAGGCTGCACGCGCATATGCAACGAACAAAGGAGAACTTACCGAGGCGCAAAAAAAGGAAATCGAAGAACTCGAAAAGAAGAGAGCCGAAATTGCAGCAAAAAACGAAAAGGCCCAACGGAACAACGAGCAATGGCAAACATTTCTCAAAGAAGGAAACGATGCATTTAATGCCGGAGATATGGATACCGCTATTGAGAAATTCAACGCGGGTTATGAAGTAGACAAGACCTTTGTTGGAGCAGCGCCTGTTTTTCTTAACAACAAAGCAACCGCACTTAGGCAGAGAGCAGTGTCCGTTTATAACGCTGCCGCAAAAAGCAAAGACAGGGCCCAAATTGATAAGGCCCGCGAAGCGGCGGCAAAAGACTTTGGCGATGCACTTGAAGCGGCGAATGAATCCTACCGTCTTTCAACAAATGCAAAGCCAACCGAGATTACAAATCAGGCAAATCATAAGAAGAATATAAAAAACTCGGAAGACAGCATAAAAGATGTACTGCGAATTATGGGTCAAATCAACTTGAATTTGGCAACGTACATCGGCACCGAAGAAGATGCTACACGTGCAGTAGCGGCATACAAGGATACTCTCAAGATCATTCCGAATAATCCTGATGTACTTTCCGGGCTCGGCTTAGCGTTGTTTCAGTCGAGTGCCTTTAAAGGTATTCCGGCCGAAAAACAAGAGAGTTTGAATTATCTGGACCACTTTATGAAGATAGCTCCGAAAGATCACAAGATGCGAACGGCCGCGGCTGACCTGATCGCATATTTGACCAAAGAGGAAAAGCTGAAGCCGCAAAAAATCAATTAATACTTGCTAGATATCCAGTTCGAATCGTTCGGTCTTTTTGACCGAACGATTTTTTTTTAAGCCTACCTGTTAGCAGCCATTTACCCGTTTCCCATCAGGCGCAATTTCCCTTCCAAAAAAGTCACTCAACTCAGTAGATTTTTCTTGACACTTTCTGGATAAACATATACTATCTTTATATAACAGTGACAAACACTGTTTAACCACACTTCCATGTTGAACTTAAATAGCTTCACCAACCCTCATTTTTACTACGCTTAACGGAGTTAACCAAACTAATGTCAGCAAAACTCGGAGAAATACTTGTCCGTGAAAATTTAATTACCCCGCAGCAATTACGGGAAGCGCTGGACTATCAACGAAACAACGGTGGTAGGCTTGGTTCGAATTTAATTAAATTGGGCATAATATCTGATGAGGTGATAACTGCAGTGTTGTCACGTCAATATGGTGTGCCGTCGGTCAATTTGGAACTCTTCGAAATTGACGACGAAACGATCAAACTGATATCTCACGAAGTCGCCGTAAAATACACCGTTTTACCGATCTCCAAGGTCGGCCCTACCTTAACGATGGCGATGGCGGATCCTACCAATGTTTTCGCGATGGACGATATCAAGTTTATGACGGGTCTCAATGTTGAGCCCGTGATCGCGTCTGAGGCCGCGATCCAGGTCGCGATCGGAGAATACTATAGTTCATCAAAGGAAATGGACATCGCTGATGTAGAGATCCAGGATGAGTTCGAAAAACTAAGTTCCCGCCTCGCAGCCGATGGAAGCCAAGTGGTGGTTGGCGATGAAGTTCAAAAGCTTGATCAATCTGATCTGGACCTTTCCCTGGACGCTTACGATTTTGATGCCGCTGAAGCGGAGGAGCTTGAAGTAGTCGAGACGGATGACGAGATCGATCTGGCTGAACTGGCCCAAGCAAGTGAAGACGCTCCGGTGGTTCGCCTTGTAAATGTACTGCTTGTTGATTCACTCCGACGCGGCGCATCCGATATTCACGTGGAGCCTTACGAGAAGGACTTCAGAATTCGCTTCAGAATCGACGGTATCCTTTATGACATCATGCACCCGCCGCTCAAATTGCGTGATGCGCTGATCTCGCGTCTCAAGATCATGTCGAAGCTCGACATCTCAGAGAAACGTCTACCTCAGGATGGACGCATAAAAATTAAAGTAAAGATCGACAATCGTTCGCGCGAATTGGATTTCCGTGTTTCGACGCTGCCAACCTTGTTTGGTGAAAAAGTTGTGCTTCGTCTCCTCGATAAAGAAAAGCTCATGCTGGATATGACCAAACTTGGTTTTGAGGCTGAAAGTCTGGAGAAGTTCAAGCGGAATGTCGAGAAACCATATGGAATGGTTCTTGTTACCGGACCGACGGGATCTGGTAAAACGAACACGCTTTATTCTGCACTGCAATCCTTAAATACGCCGGTAACGAATATTATGACGGCGGAGGATCCGGTGGAATTCAACCTCCACGGTATTAACCAGGTTCAGATGAAAGAGCAGATCGGATTGAATTTTGCGGCAGCGCTTCGCTCTTTCTTAAGACAAGATCCCAACATTGTACTCGTTGGTGAGATTCGTGACTTCGAAACCGCGGAAATCGCGATCAAAGCCGCACTTACGGGACACATGGTTCTTTCCACGCTTCACACAAATGACGCCCCTTCGACCATCTCGCGGCTTGTGAATATGGGTATCGAACCATTCCTGGTGGCGACGAGTGTGAATCTGATCCAGGCGCAAAGACTTATCAGGCGAATTTGCTCGGAGTGTAAAGAGAAGCAGGATATTCCGGTCGAAGCGATCGTTGAGATCGGTTTCCCGGAGGATGAGGCCAGCGAAATAGAAATATTCAAGGGATCCGGCTGTAGCCGTTGTAACAATACCGGTTACAAAGGAAGAGTCGGTCTATTCGAAGTAATGGAAGTTACTGATGAACTTCGAGAGTTGATCCTGATCGGTGCAAGCGCGATCGAATTAAGGAAAAAGGCAATCGAATTAGGAATGATAACACTTAGAGAATCAGGTCTCGCTAAGATCAAAGACGGCGTAACCACGATTGAGGAAGTTGTAAAAGAGACAGTTTTGTAGAAATTGATTGGAGGAGATATGGTGCGAGCAATTATTTTATCTTTGGTTTTGTTTTTGGCGATTGGGACAATAATTCCGGTCGCGACACAGTTTTCCGAAGCTGGAGCGCGGGCGCAAAAACAGCGAAAGTATAAGAAAAAGAAAAGAGCCAAAAGATATCGACGGTATCGAAGCAAATATAAACGTACTCGAAAGAAACGCCGCGTACGAAGATACCGCAAGTCTCGCAGCTACAAGAAAAAACGCAGAACAAGAAAGAAGCGCCGCGTAAGAAGATATCGCAAAAAGCGCCGGTATTCGGCAAAACGAAGAACGAGTAAGAAACGCCGCGTAAAAAGGTACCGTAAAAAGCGCCGGTATTCGGCAAAACGCCGAACTAGAAAGAAACGCCGCGTAAGAAAATATCGTAAAAAGCGCCGATACACGGCAAAACGGAGAACAAGAAAGAAACGCCGCGTAAGAAGATACCGTAAAAAGCGGAGATATACAGCGAAACGCAGAGTACGAAAAAAGCGCCGCGTAAGAAGATACCGCAAGAAGCGAAGATATACGAAAAAGCGGAGATATACGGCAAAACGCAGAGTCAGGAAAAAACGTCGCGTAAGACGTCACTCGGCGGCCTGGTGGCGTCAGTATCGTAAGCGTCAGGCTCGAAAGAAAGCCATTGCAAAAAGAAAGCGAAGCCTGAGACTTCGTCGAATTCGTTTGGCCAAGAAGCGTAGATCTTTAAAAAGGAAGTACCGGGCTTCTTCAGCCAAGTCGAGAAAGAGTGTTACAC
>JABDJV010000169.1 GCA_013003295.1 Pyrinomonadaceae bacterium
TACAAATCTCTCGCCTGCCGCGGGCATGATTCGATAGAGCGCGCTTCGTTTTGGTTCAAACTTTGGTTGCTGAAACCGTGGGGTACCGCACGTTCCAAATATTGGCTCCGGCGTTCCCGCGTACGAAAGGACCGTCTCCGGATCGTCTGTCTGGACAAAACTCGGATCCGCGACTGCCTGGATGAAACCATTGTTAAAAATCGGATGAATCCCCAGGCACGGTGGCCCATTGAGATTTGACGGGAGATTGCAAAAATCGCAAACAAGGCAGGCTGCACTACTGCGGTTATTCGGAAACGTGCACATTTCGCCTTCCTTTTCGAAATGAAATTCGAATGTGTCCCATTTCGGCGCAAATAGATTGCCGCGTTTTATCCAGTAGGTGCTGGCTGGTGTAATCGACAGCCGCAAACCAGTCGGCTCGAATCGAGCATTTTCGATTTCAATCTTCTGAAGGATAAAGCCATTGATTTTTTCACCGGTTCCCCCAGTAATCGGCGATACACAACTCGACATGAATAAAAGATGACCCAATAGAATGGTGCCTGCAAAACAGCTTACGGTGGATTTCCGATGAGTAAAAAAGACGTTTCCTAACCAAGTGAAAAACCTGTTTCCGGATTCCGCACGGACCAGAGATTTCAAGAAATTTTTAACTTTTCCGTCTGTTTTATACATACCCTCTCCTCACAAAAGTGAATTTCATGTGCAAAAGACCCATAAGCGGAACGACCGCGTATGCGGCAATACCGAAAGATACACTCGCCCTATTTATCGTAAAAATGGTTAAAACGGTCTGAATTTTTGTGCGGTGAGTAGGTGGGCACCAACGCAGAAGTTGGCTTCCGTGGAAGACAGATAAGCGAAGCAGACAAGGTGTCATTGCTTCTTTTAAGCTAATTAGATCGGACATTGCACGATTCCGCTGATCCAAAATTGCAATGTAAACACCAAAAAACAAATAAATTTTGCTAATTCGAACGCTAGACGGGTAATCACCGAATTTTTTGCGTAAGCATCGAAAAAAATAAGAAATTTTTTTCGGCGGTTTTCAGAAATCACGGATCGAAACAAAAAAATGCCCCATTCCCAACTCACACTAGATCAGAATTGGGCCGGCAGATTTGACGTGAAAAGTTAATGGAAAAGACTGGAGCCGATGATCCGGGTTGAACGGACGACCTACTGATTACAAATCAGTTGCTCTACCACTGAGCTACATCGGCACCGAAAGCGATTATAGCAATCGCTAGTCCAGGAAGTCGAGTCAGTCTGGGAAGTCTGGGAAGTCTGGGAAGTCTAGACAGTCTTGGAAGTTTAGGAAGTGGGGAAGTCGGAACGGAATGTTTCCTGCACGCCTCTTTTTCCGTCTTACTTCCCGACCTCCCAGACTGTCCCGACTGCCTGGACTATTAAAGCGTTTAACATGTTAAAAAAGTATTGACGTTTGTTGTCTATAAAGTTTACTATTATTAGTAGCCGCTTTAAGGCATGTCTTTTCCTATTTAAATCTCTTAAAACCAAAAATCAGGAATCAGCAATAAAAAGCAAAGCAATTTCGAAAAGGAGAAACTCGTGAATTTTCAAAAGTTTAAAGCAAAAAAGATCGGCGTCGTATTGTTCGTAGTATTCGCTATGGCAATGACAGCCTTTGCGCAAGGGGATCCGTTTTCAAAAAAGAAAGATCCGATCGCAAAAAAAAATGAAGTAAAACCTTCGATGGTTTACAGCAAGCAAAGCGGCGAAATGCCGATCGCAATGAGAAACAACCTATATTGCGCTGGCTACATACAGAAGTCGGCTGTTGATACACGGCTTGAGATCGTCGGCGCTGAAAATGAGAAAGATCAGCACATATATGCGCAGGGCGACGAGCTTTATATGAGTGCGGGTGCAAACAGCGGCGTAAAGGTCGGTGACATGTATTCCGTAATTCGTCCGCGAGGAAAAGTTAAATCGAAATGGTCGAAGAAGAAAGGTCTCGGCATCTTTGTACAGGAAGTCGGCGCGGTCGAGGTTATGAAAGTTATGGGCGACGTTTCCGTTGCTAAAGTTAAGACCTCGTGCAGCGTGATCATGTTTGGAGATCTTTTAAAGAAAGCGCAGAAGCGTGAAAGCCCGCTCTTTAAGAAACGGCCCGCGCTTGATCGTTTTGCTGCTTCATCCGGACGAGCTTCCGGAAGCATCGTTATGGCCAGGGACGGTATCGAACTGATCGGCCGCGAGCAGATCGTATACGTCGATCTTGGCCGTGAAGACAATGTCCGCGTTGGCGACTACATGACGGTATATCGTCCGCTTGGAACCGGAAATATGTACAAAGGCGTAACGCTTGAGCATATGGACAACAAGGAAGACGGTTACGAAAGCCATCGCTACCAGGGCGAAAGGTTTTCAAATCAAGCTCCGCGCAAAAAAGGTGCGGAAGCGAACGGAAAAGTTGTGACGACCGAAAACGTGAAATCACGAAGAGCTAACGGACTCAGAAGGGTCGTTGGCGAACTGGTTGTTTTAAATGTTTTGGAAAGAACAGCAACCGCTGTTGTAGTACGAACAGCATCTGAAATTCACACGGGCGACCGCGTCGAAATTCAATAACCCCTACCTGAAAAAATATCGGCCCGGAGCAATTCCGGGCCGATATTTCTCCCTTTAAATCCCAAACAGACAAATGAAAAGTATCAGATGCCCCGAATGCGATCTGATGGATTGGGCGGAAGCTGCCCGTTGCAAACGCTGCGGTTATGCGTTTCAAGAGGTTGCCCAGGAACATCCGGAGGAGCAGGAACAACAGGAATTCTCGGAGTTTTCGAGTGACGATCCGGTCATGGAAGAACACACGGTTTATGAAACGGTGGAACACTCCGGCGAAGAACATTTTTACGAAGAGGGTTCAGAGTACGTGTCCGGGAACTATGCGCCACAAGAAGAGTATGGTTCAGGCTATTCGGGCCACCATACTGTGTTGAAACCCAGCAGAAAAATGGCTATTACGTCGATGATCTTTGGTATCATCGGAATGCCGTTCTTTTCGATGGTTTGGGGCACGATGCTCGCCATATTTTTGGCGATGCTCCTGGGAACCGTTGGCGCGGCTATCGGAGGCGGAATATCGATCCTGATCCTGCCAATTGGCCTGATCATGGGAATCGTCGCGCTTGTCCGCAGCAATAAGCGTCCGGCTGAATATGGCGGAAAAGGATTTGCCGTTGCGGGAATTGCCTGCAATTCGGTAGGCCTGGTGATGCTGCCGTTGATCCTGGCCATCGCGATACCGAATTTAATGGCAGCCCGCAGAGCGGCAAACGAAGGAAGCGCAATCGGTTCGCTTCAAACGCTTGCCAAGGCTCAAATGGCTTTTAGGGACCAGAATTACGGGCGGTGTGCGCGTCTGGAGGAGCTTGGGCAGGCTCAGGTTATCGATCCGCTCTTGGGCAACGGGCAAAAAATGGGATATCGATTCATTATCGTCAGTCTTCCAAATGCGGATGGCGGCTGCGAAATAATGGCGGTTCCGGTATCAAAATCCGAAGGCACCCGGTCATTCTATTACTCCACCGAGGACAATATTTTACGGGCGGCTGACAAGAAAGGAGAAGTTGCCAATCGTATGGACCCACCGCTTGATAGTGAGTATGGTCCGCAAAAACCGCAGATCTCCTCGAAAACATTCTAACTACTTGGGCAGATCCTATTGAATCGATTCAGACTTAAGGACGGCTTTTTTGGCCGTCTTTTTTTTACTTTCGTCGTAAAACAATCTGAAGTAGCCATACATCGACCAGCAGGCCGTTAAAACAGCGAACCACAGGCTTCCGCGTCCGACCAGATATCCAAAAACTTTCCAATCATTGGTTGTCAGCGAAAGACTCAGGAGGTTGGAAAAGGCGGTTCTCACTTCGGCAACTTCCCAGAAAGCTGCGGGAACATCCCAACCGAAGTTGGAGACGGGAGGAGGAGAATTCGCTCCGGCAACGAGCAGGGCGACGATAGCTACACATTGCGCCCACATTTTTATTTTTCCGACTTTCTGCGCCGAAATAATAATTCCTTCCGATGCTGCCACGGACCGCAATCCGGTTACGACAAATTCTCTTCCAAGTATTATGACCACTGCCCAGGCAGGTGCGAGATTTTTTTCGACGAGGACGATCAGGGCCGCGGATACCAGCAATTTGTCTGCTATCGGATCCAGCAAGGCCCCGACCTTTGATACTTGTTTTCGACGCCTGGCTAAATGCCCGTCAAGAATATCGGTCAAAGATGCGACCAGAAAGATCGCGATCGCGAGTCCGTAACTCTCGATCCCAAACCACTTTTCCGAGTAGGGCGTGAGCAAAACTACCACTAGAAGCGGCACCAAAAAAATTCTTATCAATGTCAGGTAGTTTGGTAAATTCAAAGTAAAAACCCGTTTGCGAACTCCCTTAAGTCTAGGTTGAGCGCTCAGAAGGTGTCAAGATTTGCATCAATAATAGTTTTTGCGTTGCCGGGGTTTACCAGGAACCATTAACCAAATATCGATTTTGGAGGAAACTCAAAGTTGTTTCCCATCAAGAAATAAGCGAGGTTTGGAGATTCGTGTGAGCGGTCGTATCCGACCAGCTCGACATATGCGTTTCCGGACACTTCCTTGCCGCCGGCGGTTCCATTTACGCTGCAGGCTCCTTCCCAATAGATGATCATCGTCGTTCCGCGAGTGTCGAGCTCCTGATCTTCAATAACCGGGTCGATCACCAGATCCAGATCGTATTTTTCAACCTTTATCTTCCATCCGCTTGGGTAGGTTGCTTTTGTTCGCTGGCTTCGCCAGTAACCGGTCGGTTCGATGGAGAAATCTTCATTAGCAAGCGGCGTGTAGTTACCATCCTTTTCAACGAAAACGCCGCTTGAATATGGAGAAACATCATCAGTGCTGTTTCTGAGCTGGTAGCACATAAGCTCGGTATCATTGTCCAATTGTATCGAAAACCAATCCCAGCCCTTTTGGTTTTCGGTCGGGGTCCAAGTGCCAAACTCGCGATCCATCCAGGAAGATCCTGAGAAATGCTCGGTCTCTCCGTGCCAGGTTATATCTCCTTCCATTTCCATCCGCGTGTAAGCAAAATACCTCGACGCTTCGTCTTTGTCTTTGTACGAGACACCGTCTTTGTTCTTTCCGTTGAGGATCAGTTTTTTCTTCGGGGTCAGCGTTGCTTCGAATGTAAGATCTTCACCGATCGATGCCCGCAGGATGTGACTGCCATTTGACTCGCGAAGAGACCAATCACCAAGCCTCAGGTGGAAATGCTTTTCACTGACGGAAGCTGGCCGGTCAAAGGGCCCGTTAGAGCTCTTGCGATGAGAATAGGAGAATTTTTCACGTTTGTAATCGGTGATCGCGAAATGCGCAAAATGGATCGGATTACCTAGCAGACGCAAGGGAACCGGGCCAAACTTGTCCAGATCGGTCCGGCGTTTGAAGAATACCAGCTCGAAGCCAAAGCGATCGCCCGAATCGGTTTTTGCGTGCCCGGTGTAATACCACCATTCGGTCTGGGCGTTTTGATGCGCATACAGATCGCGCGGCAGCTCGACCGGATCAAACTCGGTGCCGTCTCTCAGCGATTCGGCCTCGCCGACAAAGGCCTGGGTAAAACCTTCAAACAGGTCAGATGCTGATTTTTCAGCGGTTTTTAGAATGTTGCCCAAATCAAACTGAGAAGTATCTTGCTCACTCATATGCGGTGAAATCGCCCCCTTGAAAAAAATCCTATATAGAAGCTATATCAAGTTTTGGAGATGCGTGGCAAGCGGTTTATTGAAATTTTGGTGGGAGTAGACCCTCAGTTTCTTCTTCGAATAGGATTTTGATCTACAACTTCTACAAGGTGGAATTTCAAGACGACACGGACCATTGTTTTGTCCTTCTGCATTTTCGGGGGCAAGAAGGGGGCCTGTTCGGGATCGGTCTGGAAAGCCTTTTCCAGTTCGGTCATTGCCTGTTTGTCACTAGGCGGCTCGACTACGTCGGCAATTCTGGCAAGCCCATCGTCAAACACATCGGCGACGACCACAACCTCTTCGTTTTCCGTTTTTCCTCGAACGATAGAATTTGTGAGCGCCAGAAGTGCTCCGGCGGGGTTAACTTTTGGCGCATCTCCATCGATCGAAACGCTCGAATACTCAGCTGTGGTGGGCTGAAGAGAAAACTCTTCGCGAACTTTATCCGCGTTGGAATTTGCCATGAACGCGTCAGAGCGTGATTTTCCGTTGTCACTCAAGGCGATCAGATCCGAGGCGCTTTTTGTCGAAAAGATCGTGGTAAAAAGTAACAATACAAATACGGATGCCGCAACCGTCCCGATCGTATAGGGCATAAACCAGTGTTCGATTCTCTCCCGGATTCCCGGCTCGGGTGCCGAACCGATTTGGATAGCAGGTTTTCTGATCTCGCTGGCAACTGCGTTTCGTACCGTGCCAAGCCGTTCTGCCGGTATTCCGGGATTGGATATCATCCGCAGGCCATTCTTTAGCTCACGGTATTCCGCTAATTTCTGCCGGCAAAGAGGGCAGGTCGGCAAATGCTCATCAATTGATGCGCGTTCGCTTCCCGACAGTGTATCGTCGAGGTATAGTGACAGATCAAATTGTAAATTTTCGCAATTCATTGGTTTATTCGTAATACGTAATACGCGATTCGCAATACGGCGCAAGCTTTTTCATCGGCTCGCGAATTACGTATTACGTATTGCGTAAAACAAGAGCGAATGGCTCACTGACCCCGGCTGTTTTCCATTAGATGGAAAACAACGCTTATGTTTTTCAAAAACTATCAACTTTATCGAGTTTCGTCAGGCCCTTGTTGTTTGCTGGTCTATTTCAAATAACCTTCAAATACTCAAAGAAGTAATTCTTTAAAAAACGTGTTGCTAACCCTTTTGACCCTTACATCGTTTGGCACCGATTTTGGTTTATTTTCAAAAGTGGAACCGGGGCGAGTCAGCCATTCACCAATTAGTTAAAGGTGAATTGTAAATCGCTAATAGTTTGGTTCTTGCAGACAACCTAAGTTGTAAAACACGTTCCCACTATTTACGATCGACGATTTACCATCAACTAGTTTTCAAAAATCTTTCAATTTCTTTCTCAATTCTTCCCGTCCGCGGGCGATCCGGGATTTCACCGTTCCGATGTTTATATCAAGCGTGACCGATATCTCTTCATAACTTAATCCTTCGATATCGCATAAGATCACAGCTTCCTTGAAATTTTCGCTCAATTCTCCCAACGCTTTATTAAGAAGTCTTTCACGCTCCAGTTGCAGCGTGTTTTCCTCCGGATTCGTCGCGCCGGAAGGAATCGTCTCGCTCATTGGCGAATCGTTTTCCCCGATCGGTGCGTCCAACGAGACCGTCTTTCCTTTGTTGCGACGTTTCCACCAGCGAAAACGATTTCGTGATTGATTGATCGCAATCCTAAAAAGCCAGGTTTTAAGCTCGGCATCACCGCGGAATTTGACGATCGCTTTGAGCGCTCTTAAAAAGGTCTCTTGTGTCAGGTCACCGGCTTCCTCCGGATCTTGCGTGATCCGCAAAAGCAGTCCGTAAACCGCTGATGAATAACGCATTACGAGAGTGTCGAAACTTTTGGCATCTCCCTGTTTTAACTTTTCAATGAACTCAGATTCGGCGGTCGGGCAGGCAGAATCAGGAACTGCCGCTGCGGCGGCACTCCCAAGATTTTCTTCGTCAAATGTCAGAGACTTGCTGAAGATCATTCTCCGCCTTTTTCCTTTTCCCGGTACCCGGTTTGTCGGAACAGCCCGTTCGCTTTCTCCGCGAACTGTTTACTTAGACACCAGAAATTCATTTTTGTTCCATAAAAAAGTGAAAATATTTTTGACTCAAAATTTACTAAGTTTGTTTCCACTTTTACCTATATAGTTACTTGCTCTACTATTGATTTTACGATAAATTGGCTCTTTTACATAAAAAAATGAGCCCCTATATAATATAACGATTTAACAAGCAGTACTTGCAATAATTTAGAAAATGGCAATTAAGAAAAAGAAGCGTAGAAAAAGCAGATTTCCCAAGAATGTAGAGCTGCCGGAAACACAAGAAGACAAAGATAAGGTTCAATACCAGGACGAATTTCAAAAGGATTTTGGTGGAAGGATCGAAGAGCTGGCTTCGAAGCTTGAGGGTAAAGGTCGAAACATTCTTTACGGTATCGCCGCATTGGCAGTTTTAGCGGTTTTGGTGCTCATATTTGCTGCTTATAACAAACGCACGGACAATGCTGCTCAGGCAGCACTCGGCGCCGCAATTGAAACCTCCCAGGCTGAAGTAAATGATGCTCCGCTTCCCGCAGGTTCGACCCAGAAAAGATTCAAGACGGAAAAGGCCAGGGCCGAGGCCGCGATCGCACAGTTTCAGACAGTTGTTGAAAATTATGGCAGCCCTTACCAGGAAAAAGCCAAATACTTTATCGCGGTAAACAAGATGTCAGTCGACCGAACGGCGGCGATAAAGGAATTGGAGGAATTGGCCGCGCCGGGGGAGAAACGGGAATTCTTTCAAAATTCGCCCTCGCCCAGGCAAAGGCAGGTGACAAGAAATTCGACGAAGCGGCGAAATATTACCAGGAGCTTGCCGAGCTGGAAAACCCGATCTTGTCGAAAGAGACCATCAAGTTTGAGCTTGCCAAGGTATATGAAGCTCAAGGAAAGGAAAAGGAAGCGGTCGAGTTATATTTTGGTATCGCCAAAACGGCGAGTGAACTTACCGACGCCGAAGACAAGCCGGTTCCCTTGACGCAAACAGCGAGAGAAGCCAAGGAGAAGCTCGAGAACCTGGCACCCGAAAAAGCGAAGGAAATCAAGGAGCCGGAGATTAAGCCAAGCGGTCTGCCGGGGCTTTAGTAATTCCCGCTTTGATAAGCACCTGTTGGCCAGAGAAATTGCATTCTTTGACCATCCATTTTTAATCGGTTTATTACCGTTAAAAGAAGTTTTTTGGTTTTCGTTAATAAATTTGCTAAATCTTAAAAATAGGGCGCCATTGTGCATTTCTATACAGTGAACAAATAGGGAATTAGGGGAAAAGCGAGTGAGCGAATTTGCACAAATTGAAACAGCAGAACTCTCAGCACAAGAGAAATCGATAATTGCTGAGCTAAGAGATCGGTCCGTAAAGGTTCGTGTTTCACCAAACAATTATTTCGTAGCACTTTTTCTGGCTACTTTCTTCACGGGACTACTCGCATATTTAGAATACAATGCGGCGGCGATCGGTCTGTTTTCATTTGCCTGGGTTTTCATTCCATTTTTCATTTGGACCGACCGAATATCTTTTGACGGAGAAAAACTTACCCGCACCGGCTTCGTTCCAAGAATCTGGGCCTGGCTAAACAATTCGAGGATCAAAATGAAACTCGATGAGATCGAGCAAGTCGAAACCCAGGCGATTCGAGCCGTGAAGCGCGGCGGAAAAGTATTTTATCGCTACAAGACCCAACTTTGTGTTAAGGACCTCCAGTTTGTCGTGTCGTCCGGCGGCGGCGCCTATCGTCAAATGGTTAAAAAGCTTTTGCCGTTTCTTTCCGAGAATATCCTTGATAACCGCTCGATCGAATTGCGTGATTATATTAACGAGCCCGAGGATACCTTGATGAAAGCGGAATTTGCCCGAATTCCCTCGACCGAAGTTTTAGAAACGTCGGTCAATGAATTCCAGCTTGCTGATCGAACCCTTAAGCTGGCGAGAAAAAAGAAAGAAGCGAAGAGTGCCGATCTTGAGAAAGCTGATTATTTGCGAACGCTCGGAAACGAGCTTCGATTATCCGGCAATTTGCTCCAGGCGCTGGAAGCGTTCCGCCGGGCGCTTGCAATTAGCCCCAAGAATTCATGGCTTTTGTTTGAATTTGCCAGATGCCTGCATTCTTTCGCCGGAGCGGAGAAAAACGCGAAGCTTGAGAAAAAGGCGCTTGCCGTATTGAGGCTGGCCGAACAAAGGGCTGATTCGGGCGACGACGAATTGTTTTCCCGTCTTGGCGAAAGTTATTTTCAGTACGGTGATTGGAGCCGGGCGAGAAAAGCATTTTTGAAGGCGATCGATTCTGCTGAAGCAAGTTTTCGTTCGATCCGTGGTTTGGCAGAGATATCTTTACGAGAAGGAAAGATCGCGCACGTGATCCATCATTTTGCCACCGCTAATCGGATGGCGGAAACACCCGCATTAAGACGTTGGACACAGTCTGAAACTGAGTATTTCTCAAAGTTAAATGAAGACGACGATTACATGGAAATGGAATTGAGCCGTGTGAATCTGCTTGAAAGCCTGGAGCGTGGAAAGAAAACATCTTTGAAGATCGCATTGATCGCGCTGCCGGTAATTATTTTCGGCTTGATATTGAATGAGGCTCTGATCGTTAATATTGGATGGGCAGTGTCATCGGTCTCGTTTCTGATCTGGGTCGGGATCATTATGAGCCGAAATCTTTTGTCGACGCGGGTTCCGCTCGATTTCGAGTAAACAATCGACGAATATGATTCTGTGAATAGCCCGGCCGTAAGGAAGGGCTTTTTCTATGGACAAAAGAAGGAAGCGATTTTGAAGTGGATGAGATTGTCCCGTCCCCAACGGGGACAAATTCAATAGCGTAGGGTAAAGCGAGAGAAGCGAGCGGAACCCTACGAATACCGGGAAAAACAAACCGACCCTGAAGGGGTCGAACGATTCATTTGGGAATGTTCGACCCCTTCAGGGTCGGTCTATTTGTTCAAAGGTCCCGTGGGTTTCGCAAAGTGCTCACCCACGGCTATTAAATTAGTCGCCTTCAGCGACATGAACCGGAAAGCACCATTTCACGTTCCAATTAACGTTATGGCAACAGGATCGTTTCTGTTTTTAGTTACTTCGAGGTCGCCTTTTTTGTCCTGGCTTTTTTTGCCGTCGATTTTTTCGAGGCTGACGCGGTCGTTTTCTTTGCGCGTGTCTTCCTAGCGGTTTTTGTTCCCTGGCTCAACATCGCGTCCCAGCGGTATTTCGGTTTGTCGAATCCCTTCTCCAAACTCTTAAGAATAAATTCGGTCATCGAGTCGACGATCCAGCGGTGATTGTATTCACCAACCGAGGCTAATTCAGCATCGGGTGCCGGGTTCATAAAGTCGATCGCATACGGAATACCATCCTTGATCGCAAATTCAACCGTGTTCAGATCATACCCCAAAGCCGAACAGATCGTTCGAACATCCTTTTCTACCCGTTTCTTGAGCTTTGGTGCGAGATAATCCGGATTCGGAACATACTGTTCGCCGGACAAATAGGTCTTCGTCGGGTCATACGGT
>JABDJV010000181.1 GCA_013003295.1 Pyrinomonadaceae bacterium
GTGTAGAAAAGCCCCAGGAAGGTGTACGGGTCCATATAATCGCCAACCCAACCGGCGCGGCCGATCCCGTCGTAATCGAGCTCTTTTCGAACGTTGAGAAAAGTCTTCCACTCCATATTTCTAAGCGGAACTGTGATTCCCAAATTCTGTTTCCATTGCGCCTGGACAAATTCGGCGACATCTTTATTGCTTTCCGAGGTATTGTAGAGCAGGCCTACCTTTTCGATCGGAAACTTCGGAGAAGAATAATTTCCTTCGCTTCCCTCCACGGGGTAGCCGGCCTTTGCGAGGAGTTCGCGGGCTTTTTCCGGATCAAACTCGCGCTTCTTCCATTCTTCAAGACTGCTGCCTTCTTTCGCCAACAACTCTGAATAGACTTTCTTTCTTGCCTCTTCGTATTTTGGGAAAATGCCCTCAGGTGTGAAGTCGACGAGCGGCTGTACCGTACGGCGGAAAGTAGCCAGCGCTTTGCGGTCGATAGCCAATGCAAACGCCTTGCGAACATCCAGATTATCCATCGGAGGCTTGGTGACATTAAAAGTGTAGTACCCAACCGCAACCTCAGGAAAATCAAGATATTCATCTTTGTAAACGCGCATCTGATCATTCCAGGCCGCCGGCGGAACATGATTGTAAACCGCCTCTACTCCTCCGTACTTGTAAATATTCATCATCGAGGTAGCCTCATCCATCGGATAAAACTCAATGCCGTCCAGCTTTACGTTTTTGGCGTCCCAGTTCATCGGGTCCTTTTCGACGATAACTTCATCATAAGGCTTGTGATCAACCAGCTTAAAGGAGCCGCTTGTGACGATATTGCCTGGCTTGACCCAGTCCTTTCCATGTTTCTCTACCGCTCCCTTGTTGATAACCCTAAAAAATTGATGAGTAAGCAAGCCGATAAAATAGGGAGCTGGCTGCTTCAGCTTTATTCTGAGCGTATAATCATCGATCGCTTCTACACCGATGTCTTCCGCCTTCGCCGGAACCAATTCGCCGGCTTCAACTTTTTCTTTAAGCCCGGGGGTTTTTTCAAAGAGTGCTTTCTGTCCCTCTTCGTCACTTGGAATTGCAAGTCTTTCTGGCTCGTCGAGCATCTTGTGGTGATCGGAATCGCTTGAAAACTCCTCACCCTCCTTTGGCGCCGGATCATCGGCCTCCGAACTGGACGATTTTTCGGCGAAATCTTTTTTCCTGAGGAAATCTCCATCCGGCATCTTAACGAAGGAGAGCCCGGTGTTATAAGCTTCGGCGTACTTGATCGGATAGGAAAGATAGCCGTTTTTCGCAGCAAACGCGGGTTCAAGCGCCCGCCTGTATGAGTAAACAAAATCATTTGCGGTAATTGGCTCACCATTCGAGAAACGGGCATCCTTTCGGAGCTTGAAAATATACTCGGTCGCATCGGGACTCACTTTCCAGCTCGTAGCAATCGAAGGAATCGGTTCCATCGTCTTTGGATGAAACTCAACGAGACCATCATAAAGAGCGATGTAAATACGCGCTTCCGGTTGCCCGGTTCCAACGTGCGGGTCTAACGATTCGGGCTCTGAGCCGGAGATATAACGCAGAACATTATTTTCGGGAACAATGTTTTTCCCAAAGTATCGACTATTTGCCTGGGTCGAACAGCTTACAAAAAACGAAGACACCACGACTAAAGCAATGCCCAAACGGACTCGACTGGAAAGTATTCGCGTCATAACTTACGCTCCTTTTACAATGTTACAATTACTTACTAAAGCCTGACAGAATAGGCTCAGGAGAGGTATTTAAAGTTTCCTTAAGTAAATACTTGGATAAATTTATCACGTTACGATAGTTTCAATCAAGAACGCGATTTAGCACCTACCGGCGATATTCAAATACACGCATAAAACTCGAATTGTTGAAAATTCAACGGTTTTCGAGGACTCAATGTTTTTATGATTCGCTTTTGGGGTTTTTCGGTTGCCAATCACTATCAATGTCTACTTCCTTCAAAGAAGGCGCATCCAAAGCATTCATTTCAAACCCATTTACATACGGTTTCACTAACGAGTAGCTGGTCGGGAAATAGAGAGGAATCGCAGGCACCTCGCGCATCGCCTCTTCTTCGGTCAGGATGTAATCCTGCTCACCGATCTCAACGATCAAACCTTCTGAGTCTCCCCCGTCCCGATCGTTTTCCCGGGTCTGATTCGAATTGGAATCCGAATCTCCATACATCGGCAAATTCAATTTCCCATTCCGTGAATCCCTCACCGATCCTTCCGCTTCAGCTTTCTTCCGGCTGCTTTTTGACGAATCTACCGGCTTAAATATTGACAACATGTTTGCCGTTTCGTCGGCCGTAGGAAACACAACTCCGCGTCGCATAACATCATATTCTTGCATGGCTTTAGCGGCGGCAAGCTCATCCCTTTCTTTAACTATGATTTCGGTGTTTATATTTAGTTCTTTTTTCCACATCTCGGCAACAGACCTGGCGATCTGCTTTTGTACATTATTCCGATTTACGACAAGCTTAATCTCGGGGAAATTCTCACCGTTTGGAAAACCGGCCTTTTCCATCAGCTCTTTTGCCTCCGCCGAATTCTCGGCAAGTTTTGAGGAGCTCGCTTTGTCATTAAACGGCAGAAAATTGTAGGCGGGCTTGGTTGCGCCATCCATTTTATCGTCGGTAAGGCGCTCGCGCTCAATCGAAATAGCCAGCGCTTTCCTTACTCTTCGATCGTTAAACGGCGGCTTTTGGCGATTAAATTCGTAAAAGTTCAACGCGCTGTGGGTCGTTCGTCTAAAATCAAAGTATGGAGTCAAGAGCTTTAACGCAAGGGGTTCGAAATCCACATTTGTAACCGCATCCACTTCGCCTTCCCGATACGCTTTCAATGCGCTATCGGCATCTTCTGCCGGTACAAATACAACCCGCTCGAGTTTGACTTTTTCACGGTTCCAGTAAGTCTCTGCTTTCTTAAGCGAAACACCGTCGTCATTAACCGACTCGAGCTGAAACGCACCGTTAGTGACGATATCCGCCCTTAGTTTGCTATTTTCAAACTCATCTCCAGCCGCATATACGGGTCTAAATACCGGGTGCGCAACGAGCTTCGGAAATTCCTTATCCGACTGTTTTAAGGTAACCC
>JABDJV010000203.1 GCA_013003295.1 Pyrinomonadaceae bacterium
GTCCCATACTTTCCGCTACATACTGCTACCCGCTCGACTACGATTAAACCACTTGACGTTCCAAACATTTACTCGCAATGTGAATCCAGGCACGTACGACTGCCGAAGATAAAAATGATTGCTCGGAGCGATCAGCGAACGCATAATTCAACAGCAAGCAAATAATCCATTATGAAATTGAACAAATTACACCCTGTTTTGGCCCTCGTACTTATATTTGCCGCAACATGTGCTGCTCAGATTGACACATCTGCGGTTAAAACGATAATTGAAAAATCGGCATCTGAAAATTCATTTGAAGGAACGATACTGATTGCCGATAAGGGAAAGATCAGATACCAGGAGTCATTTGGTTCTAGAGATTCAGAAAAACAGAAGCCTGTTGAAAATGATTCAAGATTTGGGATCGCTTCGATAACAAAAATGGTCACTGCGATAATCGTTCTCCAACTTGTTGAAGAAGATAAACTCCGGTTGACGGACAGCCTGAAGACCCTTTTGCCAAACGTCGAAATAACGGGAACAAATAGAATCACGATCCATGATCTGCTTTTACACATTTCGGGATTACCAAATGAAGACGATTCCATATATTCCAAGAAAAAGTCGCCGATAGAATTTGTCAGGGAAACGATTGGGTCACGAAAGCCAGTAGCTGGCTACGGAAAATTCAATTACGCCAATATCGATTATGTGTTGCTTGGACTGGTGATCGAATCAATTGAAGGGAAATCATGGCAAACCGTTGTTGAGGAGCGTCTAATTAAGAAGCTCAGTCTTTCAAGCACAGGCTTTTTGGAAAAGGGAAGTTACCCTGATAATTTCGCCTATTCTTTCTCATTTGGTCAGACCGGCAATAGAAAAAGCGATCCGTTATTTCACATTGAGAATTTTTATGCCGCCGGATCCATGTACTCAACTGCTGCCGATCTGCTGAAATTGGACCAAGCTATGTATGGAAAATCTTTACTCAATAAGCGGTCAAAAGAATTAATGTTTAGGTCGTATCCAGAGTACAACTACACCGGCTATAGTGTTTGGACTTACAAGTATCCGTTTGCCGAGTCAAAACCAAGAATAATGGAAAGAAGGGGTGGCATTCTCGGTTCTAATTCAGCGCTGATCAGAATGCTTGATATCAACCGAAGCATCATAATCCTGAGCAATAATAATAGATTCAACCCGGATTCCTTTGGTGACAAAAAGAATTTGAGGGAAGCGCTGATAGCTGAGGTGAGCAAAATCAAATGAAGCGTCTTGAAAAATAGAAATAAATCCTCAAGGCGATTTTGTCGACTACTTACGTGAAGCAATCTGCTACCAGAATATAAGTTTGTGACGTAATGGTTCTAATTGGAAGTTCGTTTCGGAATCTCATTCCTTATATTAGCTCCCACACAAGTGGCACGCTAAATAACAAAAGGGCATCCAATCGGATGTCCTTTTCTATCTGATTTGAATGGTGGCTTGGGACAGAATCTCGCCTGCCGACACGTGGATTTCAGTCTTGACTGATTTTTGTTTGAGCTAACCCGTAGGCTCTTATAAGTGTTTTGTTTTACTTAGCATTATGCTTCGCTTCACCCCTGCCGTTATCTCTTTTTCGATGCAAAAAAAGAGGCAGGACCTATTTCCTGCCTCTTTCGAATTATTATATCCCGAATGAACGAGATAAGTATTTACCCGACTACTCGTGTCGTATGCATAGAACCATCCTTGCTAATCTCCTTTTCGGCTTTCGATTCGACAATCGAAAAGGTAGTCGACGGGGTGCTGACTGAGCGCAAGAAATTTTTGTTTCCATAACTGTTAAACGTTAGCTTAAAGTCATCATAGTTTTCGGCAACTTCAGCGTTCGAGCCCCCCAAAACGAATCCGTCAGTTTCATCGTCCAAGCTTACGATAGTCAGGAGATTTTGTTTCACCTGTTTGAACTGGTATTCCCCTGCGGGGTATTTATCTTCACCAACCTGAAATTCGAACGGTACTTGGATTCGGATAGAAATCGACGAAGTCTCCGCGGATGTTCTGGCGGACACGAAAACCGCCGAAACGGTTAAGATTATTGCCATCGCTATTAATTTGTGTAAGTGCATTTTCATCATTATTACCTCTCTATTTATGAATTATTGTCTTACCTATAAACGAGTCAGGCTCGGAAATTGATTGTATGTGCCCGACATAGTAGACGTACGGTTTCGGGCTTAATATTGTTCCGAAGAATATGGATTCCGGATCTCGAAGATGAGTTGATCGTCAGAAGATCAGAATCAGAGTCGAGCTCTTGGCGAAGGGAAAGTCCATGGAATCTTTATCTTGATTCCGGGCAATTTCTTGACGACGATAAGATGTAGGTATATAAAACGTGTAGTACCGGAATAAGTAGTACCAGAGGATTAGTACAATGAAAACCAGATTTATCACCTTTGCTTGCGCTGTATTCTTGATTGTTTGTGTTAGTGAGATTTCGGCTCAGGGCACCGCGAAAACGAATGAGTGGCGGGGTTTAAAACTGGGTGTTTCAACTAGTTCAGATGCGATCGGGCTATTCGGTAAACCCACCGCAGATAGGTTGCGGCAAAAATACAGGCCCATGAAGTTTGACGAGTGGTTTGATGTCGGAACTGCGGACTTTCGCGTCTTCGTGTATGAAGGCGGCCGCGCTCTGAGAGGTTTTAAGTCGGTGAGACTTTTTTTCCGGGACGATTTTCTAATGGTGATCCGCCTCAAGCCGAGAAAGATGAAGGCGTTGGCGCTTGAACGCGCATACGATTCGGAATTCGAATACGTTCCTGACAGGTTTTCGGAAATTTTCCTTCCCGGCGATTACGGACGGCGCCGAAAGGGTCCCAATCGCCCAAAAAACTACCCGATGTTTTATTACTTGCTGAATGAAACAAATGAATCCTATGCATTGGCGGCGATCGATAACAATTCGGTCAGAGAAGTTTTTGGCGATCCGCGATACTCACGCGGAGGCGTGCCAGGCAGCGTCAACACACTGGACCTGATATCAACAAAGCTCGAATCCGACGACGGTTCGGACTTGCTCAAGTAGAATTCAAGTCAGACGCTCCGGAGCAGCGTCGGTGTGATATCGACGAAACGAATCCAGATACAAATGCATCAACTGAAAGTCGGCAAGAAAACATGAAAAGGGCATCCGATCGGATGCCCTTAACTACAGATTCTAATGGTGGCTTGGGACAGAATCGAACTGCCGACATGTGAATTTTTAGTCTTGACTGTATTTTTGGACTTCTCAGCCCAGGCTTTCTTGGTACTGTCTAATCTTATTTCCAAACGTCTCCTCAAATAGGTCGGGATCGAAATATTCGATTATCATTTCGTTTCCCCGGAAGAACATCGCTATCAGGTCGATCCACCGGTCCAGATTAATTTCTCCATCTAATCGAAAGAGCTTAATCTTTTTGAAGCTCCTCGCCGAATCAGTGATACGCGAAGAAATGCGATCTTCATAATGGTTATTTAGATAGATCTTGACAGCACCATCGAAATGTCTAAGGTTTTGGTCGGCCGTGTCGCGCTCGCTATGTACGAATCGATTTATATAATATGGGTCATGAAAATACTCCGAATTGCTAATTTCCTCAATTTGAAATGTTTTAATTCCGTTACGGAAGCTCCATAGGAACTCAGTACGATCCAACTTACCATCCGCGTCGAATAGTGATGGTCGTCGTCGTTCCACCACAAAAAGGCCAATTTCCCGAGGGTCGTCCAGCTTTTCTCGATTAAACGGCGGACCAAACCAGCCACCCCTTTCGAACATGTGAGCAAAGAACTCCTTAGGCATGATCCTCGTGTGATCGATCGCCACACGAAAGGTGTTTGTTTTATTCGATTCAAGGTAGTACCTAATGAAACGCCCGAGGAAATCAAAATTAGGGTTAGAAACATATCCTCGCCTGAGAAACTGATGGTAGTGGAAAAAGTGATGCTTATATTTGATGCCTCCGTCAAACATCTGAAATCGCTGGTCGATATTCAGTAGACCATCCTTATCGAGCAATTCCGCGATCTCAGGGTATATTTTAAGGACTTCACTTTCGTTCAGATCAGCCGAAACGATTTTTTTGAATGATATGTATTCCCGTTGTATTAACGCAACGATATATTTAAAAGCAATACGTTCTAGCTTTGTGTCGTCAGTCGATTCGTTTGTCCTTAGATCGATCAGGTATTTGGTTTCAGCAGGCAGGCTTTCAACAAACGTTCGAATCTTTTCGTCAGACATTTCGTGGAGTTGGTCGATCACGTCTGGCATCAGATCTTCAAGAATATCGGCTACCGGGTGTGGTTCAGTCTTTGGATAATATTGTTCCAGATGAAACGGGAAAATATTTAAATGCCGGCACTGCTTTAACAGGGCATCAATCTTTTTTCTTTTAATGGGAAGAATTTCCATATTCAAGTTCGACAATCCCACTTACTGGTCAGTTCCCGCACGAACCCAACGCTATTACATTTGAATAATGTTCGATTGCAGTATAATCTCTATTTAATCTAAAAGAAATAATAGGATTGTTTAAAGAACGTAGTCTAAATTGTTGGAAAACAATAATTAGCGAGTTTATGTTTGCTTCGTCAAAGTAATTCTGGATTTTGTATCCAACTTATCAAGCTCGTCAAACATCTGAAAACAAGCTAGTTATGTCGATTCAATATTCTGGCGAAATTCGCTAAAAACGAAAATAGGATAGGGAGACAGAAAATGAAAAAGGCTGCAACAGCTACCCCTGAAGATATGGGGCAAACGAGGGATTTTCGAACACTGCGAGAGGCGTCCCCAAAAGATATACCAAGCGAGCTCCTAGCAACTCTTATCGAAGAGGTTCGAAACGAGGAATTTGAAAAAGTGAGTTCCTATAATAGATTTCATAATCGCCACAACCGCACTAGATAACTTTCTTTCCTGTCACAAATGCAGCTCGACACCGTACTAATTA
>JABDJV010000207.1 GCA_013003295.1 Pyrinomonadaceae bacterium
GCTGATAGGTTAAGTTCTAGCACGGGCAAGAGTTTAACATGAAGGATCGGCTTTTCATTAGGGGATCTTTTGACGTAACATTAGACCACTCTATATTGATTCTGCACAGTTAGGCGACCGACATTATGGCTTCAAATTCTATCGACAAGGGCGGTTTGATTAGGGGACTAGGGCTGATCGCAGCAATTTCCCTTATCCTCGGCAATGTCATCGGAACCGGTGTGTTTTTTAAAGCAAGGGTGATGACCTGCAACTTGGGTTCACCGACCTGGGTTGTGATCGCCTGGATCGCCGCAGGACTTCTTACTCTTGCCGGCGCCCTGACTTACGCTGAACTGGCAGCAATGAAGCCGAAGGCGGGCGGAGAATATGTTTTCCTGAAAGATTCTTACGGGAAGATTCCCAGTTTTTTATATGGCTGGATGCAGATCTTTATTTCGAAGACTGGTTCGCAAGCGGCGGTGGCGGTAGCTTTTGCAATAGCCGTGAATGATTTTACCGGCGGCGGACTCAGGAGAGTTTTTTTTGAGACGTCGATTCTTGGCTATGAATTTGAGTTTACGACGCTTCAGTTGGTCGCCGTCGGCATGATAATACTGTTTACGGTCGTCAATTGTGCGTCCGTAAAAACCGGCGGTTATATAGCCACATTTCTAACATTTGTAAAGATCGGTTTGATTGCCTTTGTCGGGCTCGGTGCCTTTATGTGGGCGACCGGAGGCGATTTTGGTAACTTTCAAATGACAAACTCTGGCGGAACCTGCGAAGGTGTTGCCGCAAACGCGACTTACGGTTCTTTTGAGTATTCATTTGCGGCTGGGTTTGCGGCTGCAATGCTCGGTGCACTCTGGGGGTATGACGGATGGAATAATTTGACGCTGGTCGCCGGGGAAGTTAAGAGGCCAAAAAAGAACCTGCCGCTCGCTCTGATCGGTGGAACGATCCTGATAATGATCCTCTATGTTTTTGTCCATATCGCATATTTCTACGTATTAAGCCCCACCGAGATCGCTTCGGTCTCAAAGGACTCGGCAGTTGCAAAGATCGTCGCCGAAAGATTTGTGAGTTTTGGAGTCGGAGCTGCGGTTTCGATATTTACGATCGGATTGATGCTCTCGTCGATCGGTACTCTCCACACTTCAATCCTTTCTGGAGCCCGGGTTCCGTACGCAATGGCCAAAGACGGAATGATGTTTAAATCATTTGGTAACCTGTCGAAGTCGCGGGTTCCGATCAGGGCGCTTATTTTTCAGGGTGTTTGGGCCTGTTTGCTGGCAATGTCGGGCTCGTTTGACACTTTGACGGATTACGTTATATTCGGTTCCTGGATATTTTATGCATTGGTAACATCTTCGGTCTTTTACTTCAGGATCAAGCACCCTGACTTAGAAAGACCCTACAAGGCGTTTGGATATCCATTGGTGCCGATCCTATTTGTTTTGGTATCTAGCTGGTTACTGATAAATACTGTTATGTCCAATCCAAAGAATTCATTGATCGGATTAGGATTAATCTTCTTGGGACTACCGGTATACTTCATTCTGAATAGCCGAAATAATTCAGACGATAAAGAAGAAAATGGAAATTGAAGACAGAAGAAAAAATCCTGACCGCCGAACGGACCGACGATATGCTTTGAATATAGATATTGAATGGGAGGGCCTGGTCGGACGGCAGCGGGGCAGTATCAGCGATATTAGCCCACTCGGGTGTTTTATACTTTGTTCCGGCGAAGTCGAAAACGGGGAGACCATAAAGATCTTTATCCCAATAGCGGACGGAATGAAAGTGCAGCTCTGGGGCGAGGTCGTAAATCACGTTTTCGAGATCGGTGTCGGGGTTAAATTTATTGAGCTAAACGATTCCCAGAAGGAGTTTTTGAATAAATTGATCGAATCTTTGGGCGATAACTAGATTCTACAAACCCTTGCATGTCGGAAGCAGACTGATTAGAACTTTTACACGAAGAATGTTTGCGACTTATTGAGGATTTGAGGAAGACAAAAGATCATGTTTCAAGGTTTTCAAGGGCTTCTTTTGCAATTTCACGGTCGTCAAAATGAAATTTGTCGCCGCCTATTATCTGATATGTCTCGTGGCCCTTTCCGGCAATAATTACGACATCGCCGGTCCTGGCTCTGGAAACTGCCTGATGGATAGCCTCGCGTCTGTCAGAGATCGTGAGATAGGGTGATCCGGTCTCTTTCAAACCTGATTCTATTTCGCTGATGATCTCGAGGGGGTCTTCCGTCCGCGGATTGTCTGACGTGATCACGATCAGATCACTGTATTCCCCGGCAATTTCTCCCATTGGTCTTCTTTTCGTTTTGTCCCTATCGCCTCCGCAGCCAAAAACCGTAATAATTCTGCCCTCAGTTAACTCCCGGGCCGTCTTCAGAGTGTTAAATAGTGCATCGTCTGAATGGGCGTAATCTACAACAACCGCGAAATCGCCGTCATGAGTGACTCTTTCGAAACGCCCCGGAGCCCCAACACAGCTTTCAAGTCCCTTCTGAATTCTTTCAAGGTCGTAGCCAAGTTCCAATGCCGCTGCCGTTGCAGAGAGCATATTGTAAACGTGGGGTTTACCAACGAGCGGCGATGTAATTCGACAATCACCTTCTGGTGTTTTCAGCAAGAACGAAGTTCCTTTTATCAGCGATACCTCGATTTCTTCCGCGGTCAGGTCCGCCGAAGTATTCTGCGCGAATGTAACGACTCTCTGGCTCTGTTCCTTTAGCTCGGCTGCAAGTTTTTGCCCCCATTCGTCGTCAACGTTGATCACACTGGAATCCGGAGTAGTGCCCAAACGGCCGTCAAACAGTTCTTTTTTTGCGTCAAAATAGTTTTCCATCGTGTGGTGGTAATCCAAATGATCGCGGCTAAGGTTTGTAAACACAGCAACCTTGAAATTTAACCAATCACAACGCCTCAGATGAATCGCCTGCGAGGATGTTTCCATCACGGCCATTTCGCATCCTTTTTTAACGGCTTCACGCAGGAATCTCTGTGTGTCAGATGCTTCAGGGGTCGTCCGAACGGCCGGTTGCGATTCACTCCCTATTCGGTATTCGACAGTGGTCAACATCGCGGACTTTTCATTATTCGCTTCTGCCAGGGCTAAGATCAGATACGTTGTCGTTGTTTTTCCGTTAGTTCCGGTGATCCCAACCAATTTTAATTCATTTGAAGGATCGCCATGGATGACGGCGGCGGCTTTTGCGAGAGCGAGCCTGGCATCGGGGACTTGCAGCCAAACCCCTTCAAAATCCTCGGGAGGATCGAGTTCGGATATAACTCCCGCCGCGTTTCTTCTCATCACGTCTTCAACAAAGCGGTGGCCATCCATTGTCAGCCCACGGATGGCGACAAACAGAGTTCCTTTTTTTGCCTGGCGGGAATCGTGGGTGACGTCGGAAATCGAGATTTCTTTTTCTCCAAACAACTCACCGTTGAGTTCTTCGGCGACATGTTGGGCTGTTTTTGTTTGAAAGGTCAAGATCGGCTTCCTCGAAATGTCCAAGATGAATTTGAACCAATGTTTTGATTTCAGCGTAATAAATCTTACTATTAAGAAGAAAGGATTTACAAAATGAAAATACTGAAATTCATAGCATTATTGTTGGCGATCGGGGTTGGCGCTTATTTCCTTTTGGTTTTGCTCGGTTGGGTCTCGGCGCTGCTTTGGTATGCATTTTGGGGCGGGCTTCTAATGATCGGTGCCGGAGTCGGCTATAAGCTATTCCTCGCCGGTGGCGACGACGAACAGCCTAAACTGGAAGAAAAGAAACCTACCGCTATTAGCGAGCTTGAAAATGCTGACCGCGCTTTAGAGGAATATAAGGAAAAATACCTTCCCGGAAAGGATTGAACCGGGCAGGATGAACCCTTCCAAATTGGTTGTTTTTACGCAATTTAGTCGTCGCAAAACATTCTTTTTCCTTGCTAGACATTCTCCTGAATATCCTATAAATTCAATTTTGTATTGATTTTTATCAACTTAGAGGCTCAGCCGAGGTGGTGAAATTGGTAGACACGCTAGTCTTAGGAACTAGTACCGTAAGGTGTGCGAGTTCGAGTCTCGCCCTCGGCACCAAGTAAGCAATTTAGAAATATTAAAGATGGCTCGCATTTTTTTTTGGCGGGCCAAAACTATCTACATAAACAAAATGAACACTGAACTTATAAATGTTTCCGAAACCAACAAAGAGATCCGCATTGAAATTCCCCCCGAGCAGGTAAGGGAAGTTTACGATTCGGTAAGCAAAAAATATGCAGACCAGGCGCAGGTTCCGGGTTTCCGAAAGGGACTCGCACCGCTTGATGTGATCCGTATGCGGTTTCAGGAGGAGATCAAATCGGAAGTTATACAAGAGATCCTTCCTCCGAGGGTGACGGAAGCGATTCAGAAGCATGAATTGAGCCCGCTTGCAGAGCCTCATTTGCATCTTGAAGATCCCGAAAATGTCAAAGTGAACGGTTCGCAGCCCCTTGCGATCAGCGTTCACGTACAGGTTATGCCCCAGATCCCGGAACCGAAGTATGAGGGCTTGGAGGCGACCAGGCGGATAAAGCCGGTAACTGATGAGCAAATTGAAAATATTATCGACGAAAAGCGCCAGCAGCAATCAACTCTTATTCCGGCTGAGGACCGAAAATCAAAAGACGGCGATATGGTCATTGTTGATCTAAAAGGGACGTTTCTCGATGACGAAACAGCCGATCCGATCGAAGTTAATGATCTGGAGGTTCCGCTTGGCGACGAAGTAGTTGAGAAGTCATTTTCGGACAATCTGGTCGGAGTCGAAGAAGGCGATGAGCGGGAGTTTACGGTTGAATATCCGGCGGAGTTTTCGTCTCCTGCGCTTGCCGGAAGAAACGTGAAATATAAGGCGCTGGTGAAGTCGGTTGGGGTTGTTGAACTCCCGGATCTCGATGATGACTGGGTTGCAAGCCTGGATGAGGAGTTCAAGAGTGTTAAGGAGCTAAAAGCCGGGTTAAGAAAGGACCTGGAAGCGATGGCAAAATCTGATGCGGATAGTCGGATTCGTAATGATTTGATCGCGAAATTGATCGAAGGCCAGTCGTTTGAGGTGCCCGAAGCCTTGATCGAATCACAGGCGCAGAGTCTCTTAAATAACTTCGCACAGGATCTTGCTCAAAGGGGTGTTGATCTGAGCAAGGTTGAAAAAGATTTCGTCGAAACAACGTACAATCAGATGAAGGGTCAGGCCGAAAGGGATGTGCGTGGAGCAATGCTTTTGGAGAGAATTGCCGATGTTGAAAAAATAGAGATCAGTAAAGACAGTGTAGAACAGGAGATCGAGCTGATGGCCCAGCAGTATCAGACCACAACTGATGAAATTCGACGTTCGTTGGATGAGCAGGGCGGGGTTCAGATGATCGAGAATAATTTACGAACTAGGGCTGCTGTAGAAGCATTGGCTGAGAAAGCGAAGATAACCGACGGCGAATGGATCGATGAATCGAGCCAGCAGCCTGGTGCGGACGAGACTGAGCCTTCAGAGCCGACTGCTGAAAAGGAAACTAAGAAAAAGACCAAGAAGAAGGATAAAAAGGGAAAGAAATCTTCAAAGAAAAAGTCTAAGGATTAATTTGGACGAGGGTTTTCGTTGATAAAATAAACGAAATAATTATTTTGGAGTTTGCATTTTGAGCGAGAAATTGTAAAATCTAGGAAATTGGCAATAGCCTTTTTACCAACAATTTATCTTCGCTTAGTTCAACAAACTTCTTAAACAATTTAAATCTAAACAGGGAATAATAGAAATTATGGCTTTAGTTCCAATGGTTGTAGAGCAGACTTCGCGCGGTGAACGAGCTTTCGACATATATTCACGACTTCTGAAAGACAGTATCATCTTTATTGGTACTCCGATCGACGATACGATCGCAAACTTGATAGTAGCGCAGCTCCTGTTTCTGGAAGCTGAAGATCCAGAGCGAGACATTAATCTATATATAAATTCCCCGGGCGGCTCGATCACGGCCGGCATGGCGATTTACGATACGATGCAGTTTATTCGAAATGACTGTACAACTATTTGCGTTGGCCAATGTGCGTCGATGGGGGCGCTGCTTCTGACCGCAGGGGCGAAGGGTAAGCGTTTTGCACTTCCAAATTCACGAGTATTGATTCACCAACCGTCAGGCGGCGCCTCCGGGCAAGCGACCGACGTCAGGATTATGGCTGAAGAAATTCTGCGCATGAGGGAGATGACATCGCGTATAATTGCCGAGCATTCCGGGCAAAGTTTTGAGCAAGTGGAACAAGACGTGGAACGGGATCGTATAATGTCTGCAGAGCAAGCGAAAGAATACGGTTTGATCGATGAAGTTATAGATCACCGCGAAGATTCGAAAAAGACGAAGAAGGATGACTAGTAATTTCTAAATAGGTTTGGTAAAGGTTGGTCAAAATTTAGCTGTCCGTTATAAAAACATTGTATGTCGATATTGAGACCAGAAGAAATTTTACGTTGTTCATTTTGTGGGAAATCCCAGAATGAAGTTAAAAAACTGATCGCAGGACCCAGTGTTTATGTTTGTAATGAATGCATCGACATTTGTAACGAGATCATTAACGACGATGAAAAGGCCGAATCTGTAAGCACGCGCTCAACCCTCTCGAAACCCAGAGAGATCAACGCATTTTTAGACGAATACGTCATTGGACAAGAGGAAAGCAAGAAACGACTTTCGGTTGCGGTTTATCAGCATTATAAGCGTCTCGAGTTAGCAAAGCGGCGTGTTGATGTTGAGATCCAGAAATCCAACATCTTGCTGATCGGACCGACAGGAACGGGTAAAACACTTCTTGCTCAGACCCTTGCACGGCAACTTAGCGTACCGTTTTGTATTGTTGACGCGACCGCATTGACCGAAGCCGGCTATGTCGGGGAGGATGTAGAAAACATTCTCCATAAGCTTGTAAAAGCGGCCGACGATGACATTGAACGCGCTCAGGAGGGAATAATTTATATCGATGAGATCGACAAGATATGCCGAAAAGACGACAATCCTTCGATCACGCGCGATGTCTCCGGAGAAGGTGTTCAGCAGGCACTTCTTAAGATCCTTGAGGGAACGACAGCAAATATTCCGCAAAACGGCGGTAGAAAACACCCGCAGCAGGAATTCACAACGGTCGATACTAAAAACATCCTATTTATTTGCGGCGGTGCATTTGTCGGGCTGGACAAAGTGACCAATAAGCGTTTGCGCAATAAATCGCTCGGATTTCAGGCTGAAGTAAAAAGCGCCCGGGATCGCCACGAGGACGTTTTACAGGCACTCGAACCTGACGATCTTATACACTACGGCTTGATTCCGGAATTTGTGGGACGTTTGCCCGTTATCGGCACGCTCCGTGAACTGGATGAGAACGCTCTTGTGAGAATTCTTACCGAACCAAAGAATTCGCTGGTTAAGCAATATAAGCGGAAGTTTGAATTCGATAATATTCATTTGAAGTTCACCGATGATGCTCTAACGGCAATCGCCCATCTCGCGTACGAACGAAAATTAGGGGCGCGAGGACTGATGATGATCATGGAAGAGATTCTTCTTGAACCGATGTACCTTCTGCCATCCCAAAAGAAGGTAAAAGAACTAGTGATCACAAAAGACATCGTTGAGCAAAAAACGAAAGCAATGCCGCTCGAGGTTATTGAAAATGTAGAAGAAGCGGCGTAGTGATTGTCCAATATAGTTATCTAAACGGGGTTTAGCCCCGTTTTTTTTTTGCAATCCGGGCTACTCATGTCTCAATGCATCGATCGGATTAAGATTTGAAGCCTTCCATGCAGGATAGAGCCCGAAGATGATTCCAACTCCCGCCGAAACGACTAATCCAACCACGATTGCCCAAAGTGGAATGTAAGCGGGAAGAGGCGAATAGGTGTTTATCAGGAGACTCATCGCTTCACCTACTATCAAACCGATTATCCCACCGATCCCCGTTAAGATCACCGCTTCGATCAGAAACTGGGACATGATGCTGATCTTGGTCGCGCCGACTGCCTTCCTAATTCCTATCTCCTTGGTTCTTTCCGTAACGGACACAAGCATAATGTTCATTACGCCGATCCCGCCAATCATTAGGGCAACGGCTGAAATTGCGGTTAAAACGAGATAAGTTGCGCTCGTGAGCTGGTTATAAATATCCAGCAGAGCGTCTTGTGACGAAATCCCGAAATTATTGGGCTCACCAAGCGGAACCCGTCTTTGGCGCCGCAAGATGTCCGTGATCTCAGCGATTGCATTTGGCACCTCGGCGCGCGTTTTAGGGCGAACGATAATTACGAACACGAATTCGGGAAAGACGATCTCAGGATAATACTTTTGAAAGGTTGTGATCGGCACAAAAATCGAATTATCACGGGATTGCCCAAAGAAGGTCCCCAGATCCTCCATTACACCGACAATTTTAAAGACGTTTCCGCCGATCTTTATTTGCTCTCCGATCGGGTTTTTATAGTCGTCGAATAGGGCTCTGACAACGTCGCGGCCGATGATGGCAATGTTTCGGCGTTCGCTGATGTCGATGTCGGTTACAAAGCGTCCCTCACCAACATATTGCGAAAGAGTGAAGTTGTATTCCGGCGTGACACCAAAAATCAAGGGGGTTTCTGTCTGTTTTTCTTTATATCTGACGGTTTCCGCGATCTTGCGCTGGAACGGAGCAACACTGGCGATTGAGGTCGCCTCATTTCTTATGGCTTCAACGTCTTTGAGGGTCAGCTCTTTTCGCTGTAGTTCTTCCTGGGTCTTCTGCGGCGAGAAGCTTGCTTCAAATTTGTTTATAAATATCGAGTTTGAGCCGAGTGATTCTATCTGCTCCGCAAAAGCCTTATTCAGGCCCTGGATGATCGAGACCATCGACAAAACGGTAAGAACTCCAACGGTCACGCCGAGTATCGTCAAACTCGAACGGAGCTTATTCGCCCTGAGCGTTGAAAGCGCCATTACGGCAGATTCTTTTACATCATCAAAGGTCATAGTCTTCGAAGTCTGGACGGTTTGGGAAGTCTAGGCAATCTAGGAAGCCTTGGAAGTCTGGACGGTCCAATGGTTTCTATTTTTTGCGTAGATGTTTGCATAGTCCAAAAGTCATCCTCCCTACTTCGTCGAGTTTTCCGTATATCTCCTGAAATTGCTTCTGATTGATAAATTTTAAGTCCAATGCCATGTATTGATGCGATTTCGTCTCGGCCAATGACCCTAGAGCGATGTTCACGAAATTAGCAAACTCCCTGTCGCTTCTTCGTCCTTGCCCTTCGGCTATATTTGCCGAAATCGAAACCGTTGACCTCCGAATTTGGTCGCGCAATCTAAAATCTCGCGAAAAACCCGTTGTGCTTGTCATAAGGTATATTTCCTTTGTTAAAATCCTGGCCTTTTTCCATGCGTCGATATCTTCAAATCTCCGAAACGTTGGCATTCTTGTGAGGTTCCTCCCAATTTTGTTTTTCCCCGAAATTACTCTCATCTTTTCATTCTTCTTGCGACCTTCCCGACTTCCCGGACTGCCTAGACTTCCCAGACCCTCGAGACTTCCCAAAAATGTTTTTTACTCATTCCTCATAGCGTCTATCGGACTAAGTTTTGAAGCCCTCCAAGCTGGGTAAATTCCGCTTACCATCCCGACAAAAAAGGAAACCGCCACGCCTAGTACGCCTGACTGCGGGCTTATAAGCAGCGGAAATCCCAAGGCGACTGAAAGTGCGTAAGCCAGGCCGTAGCCCGTTAGAACACCAATTGCACCTCCGACCATGGTTACTGTAACCGCTTCAATTAGGAATTGGAGGAGTATGTCGGTTTGTCTTGCGCCCACGGCCTTTCGAAGCCCGATTTCTTTTGTTCTTTCCGTCACCGATACGAGCATAATGTTCATTACGACGATTCCGCCGACCACCAGTGAGATCAGCGCAACCCCGATGGTTGCAAAATATATCCCCGAAGTAGCGTTTTGATAGATTCCGATGAATGCGTCCTGCGATTCGACCGAAAACCCATCGTCTTTATCGGCGAAGCTCTTTTTTCGGCGATTACGCATAATACTGCGGACCTCGTCTTTTGCTTCCTCAAAGAGGTCTGAATTCTCAACCTGAACATGGATCGTTATCGAATTCCTGGCGCCAAACATCTTCTGCCCCGCTTCAAACGGAATATAGACAAAATTATCCCTCGAAAAACCCAGTACTTTGCCGAACGAATCGGCAACGCCCTGAATGCGAAAGGGAACACCGTCGACTTTTATTTCTCTTCCGATGACGTTTGCCGGCGAGATCCCTTCAAACAAGTTTTCAATGATATCCGTACCGATCACACAAACGTTTCGACCCGATTTGCCCTCCTGATCGGTCCAGAGCCTCCCGGATTGGAGCGTCACATTCTCGATCTCAAACATTGGCAGCGAAAGCCCGCGAACAGAGACGTTTTCGGACCGGTTTTCCCCGCGCTTCACGAGTGCGATCCCGTTCGCCGCCATCCCCACCCGCCAGCAATTCTGACAAAGGCGGTTTATCGCTTCAGCATCCCGCCGGGTAACATCCTTTCGCTTGTTGAATTTTATAAAATCTTCACGGGAGGTTATTACCAACGGCATTTTCGAAACGCTAAAAGCCGTGGATCCCTGGGCCGAGAACGCGTTGGCTACCGTTGAGTCGAGACCATTTATTATCGTGATCACGGAGATTACCGATGTGACACCGACTATGATTCCGAGCAGGGTCAGGAAAGTTCGTAATTTATTACTCCGCAAACTTCGAAGTGCCAGTTTGAATGATTCAATAATTAACGAGAATGATGCGGTAAAAGCCATCGATACAGCTTATACGCTTAAAGTCGTTTTCGGGTTATGTTTTTTGGGGCGTGCCGCCAAATAGTTGCCATAGGCTCGTCAGGTGTGAAAACAAGACGATTGGAACAATGATGGCCGGAAGCCAGACGAACGGAAAATTCAAAACTGCCCGATTTGGCTGGTCAAATGCGAATTGCTGGATCGGCCCTGGTACCGAGAGAATTGCGTTCACCACGATATTTGTGAGGAGGATCAAGCAGACAATATTCCAAATGACCAATAGCGGTCGATTTATCTTGCCCTGTCGAAACGCGAGCCATGCTATCAGCGGCGCGGTAAATCCTGCAAGAATATCAAAGTTTCGTCCTTCAAATGTCATCAGGCGGGGAACCTGATCGGCTTGATAAAGCCACCATAGAACGATCTCAACCGGAATTCTAACGATATGAATGACCGTCAGGACACGAAGCGGAAGCTGCTCTATAAACGCTTCGCGGTAAAAAACAAATAGAAAAGCTATAAAAAATAGGGTCGGTACTGCAATCAGAGGAAATCTAGGCGGAACAGCGGTGGTATCAAGAAAAAAGCCCGTAATTGACAAAACTGCCTGAAATACGAGCCAAAAAGCGACCATTAGAAATGCTAGATTTGCGGGACGCGAAGCTAGATTCTTTACTTGGATCGCGTAGCAGAGAATACCGACCGTTAGAAAAGTGGTAAGAACAAATGTGACCGAAACGTATTGCGGAACGCTATCGATCATCGGATCTTTTCATCGGATTCTATTTCTCCGTCGCGGATTGTTATGACACGGTGCGCGCGCTCGGCAACATCAGCTTCGTGAGTGACGACGATTATCGTATTTCCAGCGGCGTGAAGTTTTTCAAACAGTGACATAATTTCTGCACTGGTGGTGGTATCGAGTGCACCGGTTGGCTCGTCCGCAAGAAGGATAGACGGATCATTAACGAGCGCCCGCGCAATGGCGACACGTTGGCGCTGACCGCCCGAAAGCTCGTTTGGCCTGTGTGTAACCCGATCGCCCAGTTCGACCGCTTCAAGCGAAGCTATCGCTTTATCGTGGCGGTCGCTCGAACTCATTCCAGCGTAAATCAGCGGCAGCTCGACATTATGAAGGGCCGTCGCGCGAGAAAGAAGATTAAAGGTTTGAAAAACAAAGCCGATCTCCTTGTTACGAATCCTTGCTAGTTCGTCATCAGTCATTTCGGCAACCTGCGAGCCGTTGATCCAATATTCACCCCTGGAGGGGCTATCGAGGCAACCGATCAAATTCATCATCGTCGATTTTCCGGATCCTGACGGGCCGATGATCGCCAGGTATTCACCCTGGCGAACATCAAATGAGACATCTTTCAGCGCGTGCAGCTGTTCCGTTCCCATTTGATAGGTTTTCCATATCCCGCGCATTTTGATCAGCGAGTTGTAGGGATGCGAAATTTCTCCAACGTTGGTGTCTAAGTTTTCAATCGGTTGAGTTTCCATTTATTATGCCTTTCAGATTTTCGAGCGCAAACTAGCTTCTATCTTGCTTCGTCTCCGTCCTTTTTCTCTTTCTTTTTCACCTGATCGCCTTCTTTTAGCTTATTTAGCACCCGGCTTGGACCAGTGATGACCTCCTGGCCGTCCTCGATCCCGCTGGTGATCTGAATATCAGACTCGCCGGTAATTCCGGTTGTAACCTCGAGGAATTTGACTTTGTTCCCATCGAGAATGAAAACGCCTTTGACGGTCTTATCTTTGTCTGAGTCACCTTCCGGCTTTGGGCTGTCACCCTTTATTTCTCCCTCTTGTTTCTCGTCGTCTTTCTTCTCGTCCGGTTTTTTCTCAATGACAGCCTGAATTGGAACCGCCAAGACATCTTTTTTCTTGTCTGTCGTTACGACAGCGGTCGCGCTCATGCCTGGACGCAAGCCGTTTCGAACGTCGTCTGGAACGCTTTTCAGCTCGATGACAACACGAAATTCTTTTGCTTCTTGGACATTTATGTTTGTCGAAAGTCCCCCGGAAGTTTGCGATTTTCCTACCGCAAGTGGTGTTTTTTGAGTTACCTCTCCCTCGATCTCTTGTTCACCAAATGCATCCACTTTGACTATTGCCGGCTGACCAACAGCCACTTTATCGATCTCTGTTTCGTCAACCTTCACTTCGACATTTACCGTAGACATATCGGCAATCGTTAAAAGCGGAGTTGAGGACAGACTCGCAACCGCAAATGTTCCAACTTTTGACGGAATCTCAGCAATGACGCCGCTTATCGGCGCGATTTGAAGTGTTTTGTCGCGCTGGTTTCGCGAGCCGCGAAGAACGGCAGCCTGTTGGTTAGCTCGTGACTCGCTCGAGCTTGCACCGTAGCGGGCCGTTGTAACACCGCGCCGGGCATCACGAACTGCGACCTGCTGCTGTTTTGCGCGGGCGCGAGCTTCACGAACTCTGGCTTCGGCTTCTTTGACACGGTTTTGCGCTTCGCGGACCGCTATATTTTGCGACTTGAGTCGTGCCCGCGCATTATCCAAATTTGCCTGGGCGGTTGCGACCCGGTCCTTTGCCTGGTCGTATTCAAGCCGCGAAACGACTCCGCTTTCAAGTAGCTCTTCATTTCGTTTTAATTCACGATTTGCTGCATTTAATTCAACCTTGTTTCGATCAACTTCGGTTTGAGCAGTGACGGCCTGTTGCCTTGCCTGATTGACGCTTTCTTTGGCTGTGCTTACCTGCTGAAGCGATGTCGAAACCGCTGCATCTGACGCAATTTGAGACTGTTGGGCTTGCGAAAGCTGGTTTTGGGCCGCGGTCACCTGCGAACGGGCCGATTGGACATCGTCTCTTGAGGCTTGATAAGCCGCTACCTGGGCATCCGTGCTTGATTGAAGCTGATTGGGATCGAGTCTGACCAGCTGTTGGCCTTGCTCAACAATATCACCTTCTTTTACATAAATTTCCTCTATACGGCCCTGAACCTCACTCGTAAGGTTCATAAACTGAATCGGGCGTATCTCTCCCGGCGCCGTAACCGTAGATGTAAGATCGGGGCGTTTCTTAACGGTAACCGTCGTTACCTCAGGAAGGTCTTTTCTGGATGCTAAAATGCTCGCTGCGATGATCAGCACCAAAAGGGCCAATACTGATCCGCCAATTATAAATTTTTTTTTCCGGCTTAGTGCCATAGGATTTGTTCCTCAAAAAGTTTCGAATTAATTCGTTAATCTATTTTAATGCAAATAATTATAACAATTGCGTCAGAATAGTTACGACCAAAAAAGTGAAAGAGTTTCAAAAAACGTAGATAAATTTGAGAAAAAATTGAGAAGATTCGTTATCCTTCCGCTGACGGTAAAATTACACACATTCTTAAATCTATGTTTACCATTTACGAACACGCGTTTAAGCGTTAAAATAGCTTGTTATTTTAGGTAAAGATCTAAACGAAACAAGGTAGAATTAAGATGATAAAGTGTCAGGCTTGTGGAACTCAAAATCTTGACGGATCGCAGTACTGCGATGAGTGCGGCGATTCGCTTGTAAAATACCAGGCTCCGTTGGGCAATGCCTCGCCCCAGAATGAGCCGGAATCCTCCGCGCCGCCCGATCAGGGTGAACCAATATTTAAGTCGGCAAGCGTTACGTCAGTCGGGATACCGCAGGTAGTAGAGAATAAGATCAGCGACGGAGCGTCTGAAGGAAATGACGAAAAGAAAACCTCCGTGGGGAGCGTTTCAGATCCGAATGCATCAGAAGCAAGCGCGAACCTTGTAATTGATAGGGGGTCTGACATTGGAAGAAAGTTTCCAATAGCCGCCGACGAATCAAACATTGGTCGCTGGGATGCCGACAATGGCGTTTTTCCGGATATAGATTTGGATGCCCATGATCCCGAAGCCAAGGTTTCCAGAAAACACGCCCGGATCATATTTCGCAACGGAGAATATTTGCTTGAAGACCTTGGTTCTACAAATGGAACTTTTATTAACCGGGGGAGACGTTTGATTCCAGGGGCGCCCCAAAAATTATCTGAGGGCGATGAGATTATAGTTGGGAAGACATTTTTGAGATTTCACATAGGTTGAAAAAATTACCTTCAAAATCATGCGCGGGTCGTTCAGAAGGCTCGTGTGACAAATCTACTAATTAACATGAATGAATGCCACGAATGTAACTCCGAAGTTTCCGAAGACGAAGCCTTCTGTCCGTATTGCGGGATAGCTTTTGCGCCGATCGCCGCAAAAGCGGCCGTAGAAAAAGACGCTGAGGCTGAGGAGGATTTGCCAACGATATCAGGTGAGGAGGCTGAATCAGATGATTCCGAAAGCGAAAAGGACGATGCCGAAGCGGCCGTCGGTCTCCGGCCGGATCCATCCGAAGAATCAAGTGAGGAGCATGCGACCGATGAATTCATGGATGTTTCTGCGCTAAAGAGTGAGCCTGAAATAGATGACATTTCACCACCTGCCCCAGAATCCGTCGATTCCGTCGAGGATGAGGTTGAGGAATTCATGGATGTTTCCGCGCTAAAAAGTGAGCCTGAAATAGATGATATCTCAACACCTGCCCCCGAATCTGTCGATTCCGTCGATGATCAGGTTGAGGAATTCATGGATGTCTCCGCGCTAAAGAGTGAGCCTGAAATAGATGATATTTCAACACCTGCCTCCGAATCTGTCGCTTCGGTCGAAGATGAGGTTGAGGATATTTCCGTCGCGGACTTGGTTTCCGACGAAGTTGAAGAGCAAACCGAGGCAGATGGGAAGACGGAAGACTCTTCAGATCCTGTGGGGCAGTTGGAAGAAGAGGTTGATATTCAGGCGGATCCGGACACTGATGCAGAATTGGGAGCTCAGTCTGGTGCTTTAAAAAATGACGAGTCCGAATCAGGAGCAGTAGAAATTAACGAGCCGGAAGAAATTTTGTCCACGGATGATGTCAATACAGATAGTTCCGGAGAGGTGAATGTGGGCGAAGTGCCTGAGCCAGTTGCTGAGGCGGGCGTTGACAGGGAATCCGAAGACCTATTACCGGAGCCTATTGCTGAAGTTGACGTTGAGGTAGTATCAGACGCCAACCAGCAGGCTGAGAATGCCGCTTCGAGCGCAGCTGAACCGGCTGTTGAAGTTATTTCCGAACCAACTGAGGAGAAAGGCGAGGTCGTGTTAACTGATGTTGAGCCGGTGGTTGAGGTCGTTTCGGAATCAAGCGAAACGAAAAGCGAAATTGATTCTAGCGAAGCTGAGCCAGCGGTTGTAGGCGCGTCTGAGACAAGCGAAGCGGAGAGCGATTCTGATTCCAGCGGGGTTGAGCCGGTAGTTGACGACGCTTCAGAAACAATCAAACCGAAAAGCGATGCTGCTTCCAATGAGATTGAACCGGCCGTAAAAGAACCCGTCGAAGATTTGGTTTCGGTTGAGGTAACATCCGAGGCTGAGTCGGCACCGGATTCGTCCGATGACCCGCCGATATCGAAAGGAATTGCGGAAGACCCCGATTTTACGGCGACCATACCCTACGTTCCTACTGATATAGGTGAGGTTGAGGCAGCACGCTTGACTGATGTCGCCGACGAGGCTTCAGTAGAAGACCCCGACGAATCGCGTTTGGAAGACAATGCAGATATCGCGAGCGAGAGCCCGACGAAATTGGGAACTCCAGTGCCCGCAACATCTTCCGATGTGAGCGACGAAGTTCCCGAGGTTGCAAAGGAAACCGTAGAAGGTTCGCCGGAATCGCTGTCATCGGAACCCACGCCTCTTGATCCAGGAATGAAAGAACCCGTTTCTGAGGTAGCTGCCGAAGAGGCTAAGCCGTATACAGCACCGAATATTGGTGTCGAAGACACGGATGGAAGCAATAAAACCAAGCTGAAACCGCTTGCTGAAGGTACGCTCTTGAATGACCGATACGAAATCGTCAGAAGGATCGGCGGCGGAGGAATGGGAGCCGTATATCTTGCGAATGATAAAAACCTTGGGGGAGTACTCCGGGCCGTTAAGGAGATGGTTCAGTCGTATATTGAAGAGGAGCAGCAGGACAAAGCGATCAACGATTTCAAACGGGAATCAATGCTTTTGACTACCTTGGAACATGCGGCCATCCCAACAATTTACGATTACTTTTTCGATGAAACAGAATCCAGATTCTATCTGGTAATGAAATATATTTCGGGTGGAGATCTTTCCGGAAGGCTGCGTGCGGCGCCGGAAGGAAAGCTCGATGAAAGAACCGTTGTTGAATGGGGTATCGAAGTAGCGGACGTTTTAGATTACCTGCACAATCATGAGCCGCCGATAGTTTATCGTGATTTAAAACCGGCTAACATTATGATCGATGGGAATACCGGACGGGTCATGCTCATAGATTTTGGTATTGCCCGTTGGGTAAACAAGGAAGAAAAAGGCGTCACAGCAGTCGGAACGATGGGATATGCACCGCCCGAGTTATTTAGCGGGAATGTCGAACCGCGCTCAGATATTTACAGCCTTGGATCGACGATGTTTCACTTGCTGACCGGTGCGGATCCTCAAAGCAATCCGCTTTTGATTTTTGACTTCGATAAGAACCCTCGTCCTCGCCAGATCAACTCAAGCCTTTCGGACGGAATAGAAAACATCCTGATGAAGGCGGTCGAGTATAACGCCGAAGGGCGATTCAGCAGCACGGCGGAAATGCGGGATGTTCTGACGGAGCACTTGAGGAATCTGATCGCCGGAAAAGTGACTTTTGGAGTCTCTGAAACGCCGGCCCCAGTGTCTCTTGCCGATCAATCCGTATTTTGCGGTTTCTGTGGGCAGAAAATTGTCGCGACCGATATGTTCTGTGCCT
>JABDJV010000227.1 GCA_013003295.1 Pyrinomonadaceae bacterium
ATGTACGGGTGATCGCTGCAACCAACAAAATTCTTACGGACGAAATACGCGACGGTAGGTTTCGCTCGGACCTATTCTATCGCCTAAATGTGATCTCGTTTAATCTGCCCCCGCTGCGTGAAAGGGCAGAAGATATTCCCAAGCTGATCGAGTATTTCCTGGAAACTCTCGGAAGCCGCTATAACCGGCGAAAACTTGAGCTTTCTGACACGGCGATGGATCAGCTGCAGACACACACCTGGCCGGGAAACATTCGTGAGCTGAAGAATACACTCGAACGCAATATTGCCCTCTCGACCGGCGATCAAATCGAAGAAATTCATGGTATAGAGAGCGAGTCATTTATAGTGGCTGGAAGCACCCACGCAATCGACGTCAAACAGATTTCCTTAGCCGACGTGGAAAAGAAGCATATTTTGGATGTTCTTTCGAGCGTTGATGGCAAAAGGGAAAAAGCAGCTTCAATCCTGGGTATAACCTCCAGAACCTTGTATCGAAAACTCAAAGAGTACAACGAAACCGCGTGACATTTTGTCTGACGTGAAAACTTAGGCTGACAATATGTCAGTCAATTGCGTCCGAAAACGTCGTGCGAGTATATTTGCGATTTCCGTAAGTTGTTCTCAACGAGGGAGTTACGGAAAATCGTCGTGTTTTTTCAGTTTTGGCACGCGCCTTGCATTCTATGAGAGTAAGTTAAGGCGCTTCCTTTTGAGGAGAACTTTCATTGGGGGCAAGTGATTTAAGAAAGGAAGCGCCTGCTTAGCAAATAAACAACTTCTTTTTAGTTTGTGGGTTTGTGAGTGAATTTGGGGGGATCTTACAAAGCTGCGCGTTACGGACAGTTATACCGTCCGTAACAAACTTCTGACTGTGAGAAAGCGGGACGGGGGTAGCCCACTTTCTTACTCGCTCAGTCTTGATACGGACCCTTCGAGGCTGAGCAACCTACTCTTAAGAAAAAAACGAGGCAATTTCGCCTCGTTTTTTTTGATTAGACAAACATAAACCTAAATCTGTATTTTAGAGAGGGTAATTAATTATGCTTCCAAGTGAAAAAGTTGTTTCAAAAGGCGATCCCCCGTTTGCCGACAAAAACGAGGTCATCCTTGAATCGTTGAGTGAAGGCGTTTGTCATATAAACGCTTCCGGGAAAATCGCATATGCGAATACCTCTGCCGCAAGAATGCTCAATCAAACCAAGCAAGAGCTTTTGGGTAAATATTACTCAGAGGCCTTTTTTGGTAAGGACAAGCGATCCTTTTCTAACGACGAAGTCTTTTGCCCGATCTTTTTTACCCTTGATTCCGGCGAAACCTCTCACGTAAACAAAGACACATTTTTACGGAATGACAAAACGGCCCTTCACGTCGAGTACATGTGCGTTGCTCTTGCACAGGGCGATGACGAGGGCGGTATCGTTATATCTTTTCAGGACATTGCCGAACGGCACGAAGCCGAAATTGCCCTGTCAGAGGCGCGGGATGCGGCCGTCGATGCGGCGCGGACCAAAGCAGCATTTCTCGCAAATATGAGCCACGAGATCCGGACCCCCTTAAACGGAATCGTCGGAACGACGGAATTGCTTCTCGAATCGGATTTGTCCGCGGACCAAAGACATTATGCGCAGATGCTCCGGAAGAGCACCGATCTTTTGCGGCACATTGTCAATGATATTTTGGATTATTCGAAGATCGAGGCAGGAAGGACCCGATTGGAAGGAGTAGATTTCGATATTTCGGATCTTATGGCTGAAATACGCGATCTTTTTGCGCCGTCAGCCGATAAAAAACGGTTGAAGCTAACCGTCGAGATCGCTGAAGACATTCCGAGCCCGCTTCAAGCAGATACAAACAAAATCAGGCAGATCCTAAATAATCTGGTTAACAATGCTATCAAATTTACATCTTCCGGAAGCGTATCCATCGGCGTTGCGATGGGCGAATTAGAGCCGGACAGCGATTCCGTCGTATTAAAGTTCAGTGTTTCTGATACCGGGATCGGTATAGAAAAAGAAGCACAGTCGAAACTTTTTCAGCCGTTTGAGCAAGCTGACGATTCGACCACAAGGCTGTTTGGCGGAACGGGTTTGGGTTTGGCGATAAGTAAAAAATTTGTCGAGTTATTAGGGGGCGAAATCGGCGTCGAAAGCGATGCGGGGAAGGGCTCAACATTCTGGTTTACCGTCGAGGCGAAGATCGCCGACGAGGCCAAATCGACCCAACAGCCCGGGCAAACGGCAAAGGCGCTTGAGGAAGATGTCAGGGACAGCGATCTAAGAATCCTCGTTGTTGAAGACAATCAGATAAACCGGGAAGTGACCATAAAAATGCTTCAGCAGATGGGCTTGGCGGCAGAATGGGCAGAAAACGGTTTGAAGTCCGTAGATATGGTCTCAGAAAATGAATTTGATCTGATCTTTATGGATTGCCAGATGCCCGTGATGGACGGATTTGAAGCGACACGAAAGATCCGTCAAAATCCCGAAAAAACCGGCCACCCAAAGATTATCGCGCTGACAGCCAGCACGGCGATTGAAGACAGCATCAAGTGCCTTGATGCCGGAATGGATGATTATTTATCGAAACCCTTCACAAAAAATGACTTAACCAGCGTTATATCGGGCCATTTTCAGCTAAAAGGTCAGTCTGAGAATCTTGACTTCGAGAGCGAATTCCTTCAACATTCACTTTCAGACATTGTAAAGCCGTCTACTTTGGAGAATTTTAGGGAAATCGAGTCGAACGGCGACAAAGAATTCACTAAAGAGATACTCGATCTTTTTGCCAAACACACCGAGGAGCAGCTCGACGAGATATGGGTAGCGTTTTCTAAGGAAGATCTGGATGACTTAGAGAAGAGGGCTCACAATCTAAAAGGGAGCAGTGCAAACGTCGGGCTCGAAACGCTTCAAAAACGTTTTGAAAAATTAGAACTGATGGTCAGGCGAAAAGACCTGAAAGCGATAGAGGAGCAGATACGCCTTGCGTTTATTGAATTCAAGGAAACAAAACAAATCATCCTGAAACTATAAGCAGCCGAGGTCCCAAAAAGAAATGACAGCTACAAAGAAAAAAGAAGCCGCAGCTAAAACCGAAAATAATGACCTTCACGAAGAAGGCAATATCGATAAGATTCGCGATATCCTTTTTGGCGTACAGGTTCGTGATTTTGAAGAGAGATTTCTGAAGCTCGAAAAGCACTTCGACAAAGAAATCGAAAAGACTCAAGCAAAAACTGAAAAGCGGATAAACTCACTTGAGGAGTCTCTTAAAAAAGAGTTGGGGGCTCTGACTGAAAAGCTTTACGTAGAGCAGGATTCGCGAAGCGACGCCATAAAGGGCGTTACTGAGGAACTTAAGATCGCAGCTTCCAACCTTGACCAGGAAATCTCAAAAATCAATGAGAAAAATGCAAAAAGCGAAAGCGATCTTAGAAAAAATATCGCCGAGCAGTCAAAATCGCTGACCGCAGATATTCAAAAAAGAGAAAGGAAAATTCTTGGATCACTCGAGAAAGAATCTGAAGAGCTGCAAGACTCGAAGGCGGACCGCGAAGCGCTCGCAAAGATGTTTGCCGAAATGGCACAGCGCCTATTAGGTGAACCAAAAGAGACTAAGTCTAAGTAGACCGCGATCTTCGGTGAAGTTTGTATTTCCCTGGAGCGTGATTCAGTTTGAAACCCCATGTCTTCAAGCGTTTTGAAAAAAGAAAACGAAAATGCTGTTTCCCGAAATGACGACGCAGTCGAGGAATTTTCTACGCCTCGCAGCAGCCAAAATCCAAAATTTCCAAAAATAAGAGAGGCACAGTCGGACATTGGTGAACTTCGGCGGTTACTTGTCAAACCGGGTGAGGTTAGTGTTGTTTTGCCCGAAGCTGTAAGAAAAAGCTCGGAAAAAGATGGAGATCTTGCAGAGGCGACCCTGCCAATAGTCGAAGACAATATTCGCCAATCTGCCGCGCGTGACCCAAAGATCCTGGCGCAGGCGCTTTATCCCGTGATCGGGCCGGCAATTCGAAAAGCGATCTCCCAGGCTTTGGGCGCGATGGTGCAGTCTCTAAATCAGACCCTCGAGCATAGTATCTCGCCAAAAGGGATTTCGTGGCGAATCGAAGCGCTTCGGACGGGAAAGTCTTTCGGTGAGATCGTAATGATGAAAACGCTGCTCTACCGGGTTGAGCAGGTTTTTTTGATCCATAAGAAGACGGGTCTGCTGCTTGAACATGTCACGGCAGATGAGTCTGAAAAACAGGATGCCGATATGGTTTCGGCAATGCTGACCGCGATACAGGATTTTGCCCAGGATTCTTTTAACGCCTCAGAAGATGCCACACTTGATTCCTTAAAGATCGAAGAACTTTCTGTTTGGATCGAACACAGCCCGGATGCATTGGTCGCCGGAGTGATTCGCGGGACGCCTCCGCTTTCGCTTCGCGAGACATTTTCGCAGGCAGCCGAGGAAATTCAGTTTTATCAGGAAGCTGATCTTAAAAACTTTGACGGCAATGCTGATGTTTTTGAGCGTTCGCGGCCGGTTCTTGAGCGCTGTTTGCAGTTTCAAGCGGGTGAGCAAAAGGAAACATCGGGTGTGTTTAAGCCAATGAATATAGTGGCAGCCGGCTTGCTGGGCTTACTTTTTATCTTTGGCTTTTTTTACGTGCGTGATTATTACCGCTGGTCGGGATTTGTTGAACGGCTCGAATCCGAAAAAGGCATACTCGTCACTGAAACGGATCGTGGTTTTTTCACCCATTCGATAAGCGGTTTGAGAGATCCGCTTGCGGTCGATCCCGTCGGGCTGACCGAAGAATACGGTTACGATTCTGAAGATGTCGAGCAAAACTGGAAAACATACTACGATGCGAACAGCGAATTTATTGTAAAGCGAGCCGAGCTGCTTTTGAAACCGCCGAGAGGTGTGAAGCTGAGTTTTGCCAATGGCGTTTTGTCGGCTGAGGGAAATGCTCCGGTCGGCTGGCTCTCCGACGCGGCAAAAATTGCCGCAGCACTTATCGGCGTGAACGAATTTCGTGCGAAGGATGGTGTCGCTGACGGTCTGAAAAACAAGATCGAATCGACGGTGGTCATGTTTAACTGCAACACTGATGACTTTGCGAAAGATCAAACAACTAAGATTGAAACCCTGGTAAAGGATCTTGAGAGCTTTGCCGCGTTGGGAAACGGCGCGAATATTTCCGTTCACGGTCACACGACTAAGATCGGATCGGAAGAAGAAAACAACAGTCTGAGCGATTCACGAGCCGAAAAAGTGAAGTCCGAGATTCTCGGGAGATCTTCCAAACTAAGGGATATGAATAATACGGGAACGGTTAGTTTCAAGACCGTTCGAATCGAGGCCGATAAAGAAACGGAAGAATGTGCCGCTACGCTGACCCTTAACGCTGATTCAGAATGATCCAGAAAAAGATATGCATGCTTGGTGCGACCGGGGTTGGAAAGACCAGTCTGGTGAGGCAGTTTGTTCAGAGTATTTTTTCGGACAAGTATCACTCGACGATCGGTGTCAAAATCGATAAGAAGGTTGTGGCGGTCGATGAATCCGAAGTGATGATGATGCTTTGGGATGTCCAGGGAGAGGACAAAGAATTTAAAGTGAGTTCGTCATTTCTAAAAGGTGCTTCCGGCTTTTTACTGGTAGTCGACCTTACCCGGCCCGAAACGCTGGACACCGCGAATTCCATTCTAAAAATGGTCGAAGAAGAGGTAGGAGAGCTGCAATACCTCGTCCTCTTTAATAAAAACGACCTAAATAAAGAAAAAAATATCGGTGAAGACCAGATGTTTGAGATATCCGGATCGAACAAGAACATGCTATTAACGAGTGCGAAAACGGGTGAAATGGTAGAAGAAGCCTTTGTGCGACTCGCCCGCCGGATGATCTGATATTTAATTCTTCTTTTCTATTTGATACAAAAAAAACTTTCCACTAAACTAATAATTCTTTTGCCCTTGTAGCTCAACGGTTAGAGCAGCGGACTCATAATCCGTTGGTTGGAGGTTCGAATCCTCCCGAGGGCATTCTCCTTATTCCAAATTTTCCCCGAAAGTCTTATACTTAGTCTCTATCAGGAAATCTACTTACCGGAGGCAGATATGATTCAGAAAAAGGTTTGTATGATCGGGGCGACCGGAGTCGGAAAAACGAGTCTTGTACGCCAGTTTGTCGAGAGCATTTTTTCGGAAAAGTATCAGGCTACGATCGGTGTAAAGGTTGATAAAAAAGTGGTTCGCGTTGGCAACCGTGATGTCACGATGATGCTTTGGGATATCCAGGGTGAGGACGACGAGTTTGAGATCAGACCTTCCTTTCTAAGGGGTGCTTCGGGTTATATGCTCGTTGTCGACATGACGCGCTCCGAGACGCTTGAAACTGCAAAACGCATCCAGTTGATGATCGAGGACCAGATTGGTGTGGTCCCATTTCAAATCATCTTCAATAAACACGATCTCAAAGATGAATTCGAAATTGATGATTCGTGGATGGTTGAATTCGCCGGCGAAAAGGTTTTGCGAACCAGCGCAAAGACCGGAGAAGGCGTCGAAGATGCCTTCCTTGGAATCGCCGCCAAAATGCTCTAACAATTCCGCTCGAAAAGTCTGATCCCGAGGGTATGCGCCAACCGCTTTCCCGCATTAGCCTCAATCATAAACCAACAAAAAAAACCACTTTTATCAATGGCAGAATGGCCTCAGCATTCGAGTGTGTCCGTATAAGGTTAAAAGGCGTCTCAGATGCGCAGAAAATTGCTTGTCAATCAATCACATATTGTAGTAGTATGGCTACTTGTTATACAAAAACAAAAAACCCTCTTCGAGACTTTAAAACATCCGAATCAGGTTCTTTGTTATTGTTTATAAGGGTTTAAGCTGTATAGTGAGTTAACAGGTCGAATAGATTCGGCTCCCTTTACATAAATCGTTATGGAAGATGGAGACTATGAATCTGATCTAACTAAGAAGTTGACTTACAACTTCGATTACCCAGCAAATTGTGCTGCCGGAGCCGTCGCTGACACCGTGAGCCGGTACATCGCCAGCAAGAATGCTCGAACTAAGCACGCACATTGTAAATAAAACGGTTGAAACTTTTTTTCTCATTGATTTTTTTCTCCAGTTATGTAGTTTTGTGGTTACCGACCACTGGTTAAAAGAAAACGGTCAATGAATAAAAAAATCCAAAAAAAGTAAACGTTGTTAAACTTTAATTTGGTAAAAAATTGAATTGATATGTCTTTCAAACAGATTTCTACCCCCGCAGAATTAGCGCAACTTGTTGCAAAAGCACAAGATGCAGAGCTCGCCCATGATTATGAAAGATTTCGTGGTCTCATTAAGCCTTACTGGGAAAAACTTAATGAATTTCCGGATTTTGGCGAGGATATTGCGCCTGAGATGAAGGCGGAGCTATTTCGTCTATGTGGTTGGTATCTGTGTTTTTCAGGGCAAGCAAACAACGCAAAGTATCAGGAACGCGGAAAAGAGATCGTAAGCAAGTCGGTTGAATTATTCGAGGAATTGGGTGAAATCGACCTGGCCAGCAAGGCGAAGATGCTGGTTGCATCAACCTATTTCAATTTGGGGCGAATTAGTG
>JABDJV010000231.1 GCA_013003295.1 Pyrinomonadaceae bacterium
CATACAGACTGCGTACGGCAAGAGCCATGGAGGGAGGCGGTTTCTTTCCCGGAAAAGCAGCGGGAGCGCGCGGGGTTTACCTCTCCGGAAGCAAATCGATCGTCCACGAAATTTCTGTTTATCGGTCAAAAGATACCGCAAAAAGCGATTTTGCGAGTTTTAAGCGCAGGGTTAGAAGAGACGGCGGGAAAATTCGCAGCAATAAGAGTGAGCAGATCATTTTCTCAATGAAGAAATTGGTGTATTTAGGATTCTTGAATCCTCAAGGTGGAATTCATCTGATCTCTTCACGAAACGGAAACGATATTATTACTTACTACAACGCGTATTTTAAGTAAGTGCCCGTGTAAAAGCCTCGACAGATTCGTAAGAGAAGGGGGTTCGTACTCACTTACGCGGTTGACGACTTCACCGGTCTTGTTGCGCTCAGGACAACTACATTCGTTCGGGCATTTCCACGGTCAATAACGAGGCTCTCCTTCGTTGTCGCTATCATTTCTGCCAAATATCGGTCGAGAACGATCTCGGGCTTTACTGATTCTGAGGTTTTAGCAGCACCAAATTCATTTTGTAATTGCCCCGGCCGGTAACTAAATCCTCGCCGCTGGGAGACCAATCAAACCGAAAGATTATTTCGTTTTCAAGCTCAAAAATTTTTATCGGGTCGGCCTCGCTCTCGACATCCTTTCGAAAGATCGCGGTTCCTTTTTTGGTATATTTTGGAAAATCGAAAGACTTGCCGCCATTTGTCCAGCGTAATATCGAACGATAAGCGGGAACCTTTACCACTTTAATTTCATTTGTAGCAAGATCAAGGAAGCCGAATTTTCTGAAGTTGCCTGAATTTGCATCGTCGCCCGTAATTTTTTCGGGCGTTACATAAACGAACGCAAGATATTTTCCATCAGGCGAAACCGAAAGGAATGTTTCAGGCGAGAAATTCTTGGCGTTAAGAACCAATTCGGGATTGCCGCCGTCAATAGATGCTCTCCAGATCGCGCTGCCATCATTTCCGCGTTTCACGAAATAGAGCCATTTATCATCATGAGAGACCGCCGGCATTGTAATTTTGGGTGCATCCCCGAGATTTACTTTTTCGGCATTTGTGCCTTCGAAATCGGCCTTCCAGATTCGATTCTTATTTTCAAAAAATGTAATTTTGCGATTCTTCGAAAAGGCAAAATTATGGGTCGTCCGAAGCTGTTGTTTATCAATAAATCGGCGACTGTTTTCGGTTTCGAAATCCATGATTCTGATATTTGAATCATCGCCGAAGCGTGCGTTATAGAGAATATCTCCAATTGGAACAAACTGAACCGTCAAAAGTCCGCCAAGCTCAGCTTCTCCCCGTGTGAGCTGCTTCGCATTTTCCAGGTTGGCTCCGGGAACAAGCCAGACGTTTGAATACATGTCGAGACGATTTACCGAGATTACTCCGTCATTTGAAATACTCAGGCTATAGTAAGAATCCGAATCGCTCGTTACTCGTGTTACTTCACCCTTCGGATATGATAGGTTCCAAATTTGACGGCTTTTTCCTAATTTCAGGCCGTTTAGATAAATGCTTTTTCCGTCCGGATTCCAAACCACGTTTCTAATCGCATATAGTGGAGTCTCAATAACGTTTTGTTGTAAGGTTTTGAGGTCGATTACAGCCACGGCCGAGTGCCCGTTTATTTTCTTGGCGGGCAAATATGCCAATTGGTTTTGATCAGGAGAAAAGACGGGTTCACTGATTCTTGCATTATATCCCCTGGATTCATCGGATATTACTTCCTCTTTTCCGCTTTCAATGTTCCGGATTACTATTTTCTGCGCCTCACCGGCGGTATCCTTCGAAAAGTAGGCGAGCTTTTTCCCGTCGGGAGATATCGAAAATGAGGCCCACACATTTTCTACAATCAACTTGGCTTCGCCGCCAAATCTTGAGATCCGGTATATCTTTTCAAACTGAGCGAGCTTACCACTGGTTCGAAAATAGATCAGTTTTCCATCAGGCGAAAATTTCGGAATACCAGGTTTTATGTCTCCGTCAATTTTGATCTCGACGTCATTTCTTGATTCGATCTCCATTAAATGGAGCGACGTTTCATTTGAAGCTTCGAGAGGTTTTGTAAAGACGATAAATTTGCCATCAGGGGAGATTGCCGAAGAACCGATATCACCCGTATCGGTAAGCTCCGTGTAATCAAATGAGGCCGACGGCACCCGATTATCCGAATTCCGATTGAAACTGGCGTAAAGATAAACAGCGACTCCGGAGACGGCTAGCAGTAAAAAGCCAGTTGCGGCGAAGAAAACAGTGCGCGATGAATTCTCGAGAGCAACACTATTGTCGTCAGAACTTACACCCTGATCGACCCGGTGTTCCGGCGCCTGAGGCACCTCCTGTGCCGCGAAGCCATTCTCGCTAGATTTCAAATTTCCGTTTAACTCAAATGGCTTAGCTCTAGCCGGCTCTACAAACCGAAAGCCTTTTTTGGGAACAGTTTCAATAAAAGTTTTATCTTTTCCAAATGTGCGCCTGAGGATACTGATCTTCTGAGAGAGGTTATTTTCCTCGACAAAAGCACCCTCCCAAATCGTCTCCAGCATCTCGTCCTTTGAAAGCACTTCCCCTTGCCGCTCAACTAACATCAAAAGCGTATCGAATGCTTTAGCGGGCAATTTTATAAGCTCTCCATTGCGCCAAAGATTCCCCTCTTTAGCGTTTAATACGTACTCATCGAATTCGTATAAGTTGTTGTTTTTATTGCTCATATGGAGTCTGACGAAATTATGATGAAAAAAATCATTGGCAATTAAAGATTTTTTTTGGGGTGTAATCGATAATCGTCAGCAAGATCAATTGAGTCTCATAAAATTTTGATTCATTTTACGACAGGTTTCGCGAGTTTCCAAGAAAAACCGCTTGGCTTGAACACTAGAGGAGTGTGAATTTTCGAAATCTATGGATTAGAGCAGAAACAGAAAAAAGGAGAAATGGGCTATGAAACACAACATTATTTGTGTACTTATCACGATTTTAATTTCATCAATCTTTGCGACTGCGCAATTCAAAATAAAAATTCCAAAGATCAAAAAACCTGATATGGCGAAAAGCGTCACGGATGTCGGTGATTCCGCGGGTATGTCTCGCGGTAAAAACCGGCAGATGGTGATTGACGACGGCTTTACATTTTTTGAGGCTACCCCTGTCAAAGTTCACAGCCCAAAACATCGCGGCTATATCGCCAAGGGTTGGACTTTGACGGCAAATCTTCGGGCGTTTGGAACTTTTCCAGACGACAGCGGATTTAAAGTAGTTGTCGCGAAAAGCGGAAGTGCTGTTGCAACCTATCTC
>JABDJV010000234.1 GCA_013003295.1 Pyrinomonadaceae bacterium
CCCTTTGGCCCGCCGCCCGTGTATTGACGGTTGTATTTTGAGAACAACTGCACATCCCAGTCGTTGGGAAGTTTATTCAGCTTTGACTCGGCCACAAGGCTTGTTTCGCCGCCAAATTTTCCGGCGATCGCTTTTACAACGGTTGTCTTATCAACTTTGAAGGAACCTTTATAAACATCGGAATCGGGGCCAGGAACCGTCCCGTCCGTTGTGTAGAAGATCTCCACATCTTCTTCGGGCGTCGAAATGACCACATCAGTTTGCTCTCGAAAAACCCGCTTTCCTTCGATCGTGGGCACCGGAGGAAAATCGATCTCGACTTTTGATACAGGAGACTCGGTAAACCAATTCTTGACCGGCTTATCGGTCATTTCGAATTCAAGCACGCCGCCGTTTTGAATGTCCCGATGAGTAAAAAACGATTTGCGATGCGGACGGCCGTTTAGTTTTACGGATTTTACATATTGCGCTCTATTGCCGGCAACTTGCCGGCTGTCATGAGTGCGACCCTCACTCACATCTTTTGTTCTGATCAGAAACTTCTTCCCATTTTCCAGATTGATCTTCGCTTCACGAAAAATAGGGCTTCCGATCGCATAGACCGGAACCGAAGGATTCACCTGGTAAAAGCCCATAGCCGACAATACGTACCACGCTGACATCTGCCCGCAGTCTTCATTGCCGATCAAGCCATCGGGAGCAGGCTTGTAGAATTCATCCATGATCTTGCGGACGTAGCTTTGCGTTTTCCAGGGCTGATCAGCGTAATTATATAAATAGGCGATGTGATGCGAGGGCTCGTTGCCATGGGCATACTGACCGATCAATCCGGTAATATCTGGCTGATCTCGCCCGACGAGTTTGGGGTCGGCGGTAAAAAGCGCGTCGAGTTTTTCTGCAAAGGATTTCTTTCCGCCATGAAGCGACATCAGGCCCGAAACATCGTGCGGGACAAAAAACGAATACTGCCATGAATTCCCTTCGGTAAAATGAAACGTAACGTCATTGGGAGCAAACGGCGAGATCCAATTCCCATTTTGCTTCGGCCGCATGAATTTGGTCTGTTTATCAAATAGGTTCTTGTAAAACTGCGAACGTTTGAGGTGCTTCTCATAATCCCAACGATACTTGTGATAAACCGGGACAGCATCAGATTTGGCCGTTTTAGGGTTCTTAGGATGCCTGATCATAAAGCTCTTGCGGTCGTTGGGGTCGTGTTTTTTTATGGCCCGCTCAAGTAGGATCTTCGCCATTACCGCCACACAATAATCGTTATAGGCGTATTCAAGTGTCCGCGAAACCGATTCCTGTTCATCTTCCATCGATATGTAGCCGCGTCTTCGGTAAAACTCTAAACCTTCGATATCCAGTTCGGCCGAGTGCTTTGCCGCCTTGAATGCCTTTTCGTAATTGAAGCCTTTGATCCCCTTTGCCATCGCATCGGCGATCACAGAAACGGCGTGATATCCGATCATCGTGTCGGTTTCATTCGCCGCCAATTCCCATACGGGCAGTTTTCCGCCCTGTTCGTATTGGCGTATGAAGGTGTTGATAAAATCAACCGTCCGTTTTTCATCGATGATCGTGTAAAGCGGATGTGTGGCGCGAAACGTATCCCAAAGAGAGAAGACCGTATAGTTCGTGTCAGTAGCCCGACCGTCAGGAAGGGCTTCGACGTCCTCAGATGAGCTCGAGAGTGCCTTATCGACAACAGTCAAGCCCTTGCTCACGCGCGGGCTACTGACACCGATCGAATGAATCTTCTTATCCATTCCGAGATATTTTCCGTCAACATCCTGATAGATGTTCGGAGCGATCATTGTGTGGTAGAGCCCGGTGTAGAAGTTGGTCAGCTGCGCATCGCTTCCGCCTGAGACTTCTATTTTTGAGAGCTCTTTGTTCCAGGCCTTATTTGCGTCGCTTCGAACTTTTTCAAAATCCCAATGATCGAGTTCGGCACCCAGGTTTTTCCTTGCGCCTTCCACGCTTACTGGAGAAATCGCCACCTTCAGCAGAATTTGTTCGTTTTTTTCCACCGCAAATTGAAAAACGGTCTTTATGTCTTTGCCCCGAAGAAGTTTTCTAGAATAGATCTTATCCTCTCGCATAAACTTTGCTTTAACTGAAAAGGGCTTCGAAAACTCCGCCACAAAATAAACAATTTGATCTTTCGCCCAGGATTTTGAACGACGAAACCCTTCGATCCGTCGATCACTCACGAATCTCAATTCAGAATCCAGGACCTCATCCCTCCAATCAAGATCCAAATTTATGTATGCCTCAAAGGTTTTTTCCGGGAACGTATAACGATGTAAGCCTACTCGCTTAGTCGCGGTCATTTCCGCCAGAATATTTTCGTCTTCCAACAGTACGGAATAATAGCCAACTGCCGCTTTTTCGTTTTTATGGGAGAACTTGGAGGAATATCCATTTTTTGTGTCCTCGGGTTTTGGGTCGAAAAAAAAGGTATCATTTGCAGTGTACGGGGCAAATAAAATATCCGCGTAATCGGGAATTCCGGTTCCGCTTAGGTGCGTGTGCGAAAATCCGTAAATGATGTCGTCCGAATAATGGTAACCGCCCGAACCGTCCCAATTATCAACCCTTGTATCAGGTGACAATTGGACGAATCCAAATGGAACCGTCGCGCCGGGAAATGTGTGTCCGTGTCCGCCGGTGCCGATAAATGGGTCGAGGTATTTTGTGTAATCAGTTTGAGAGTAAGCCGTGAGCGGTAACCAGTAAGCCGTGACCACTAATAGGAAAACGAAGATTAAACGAGAAATCAGGTTTTTAATATTCATAGTGTCTTGCCGGAACGCAGGCGACCCGCCTGCAATGAGTGCAAAGCACGAAAAAAATTTGGTGAACTTTTATCTTAATCCAAAACTTGCAGCGCCGAAAATTTCTTATCGGTTTTAGAAATTTGCTTCCGTCCAGCGCTTTCGCGCCCATGCGGGTGAGACGCCCGCGTTCCGGCTCTAGAGCATGCTTAACAACCTGTTCAGTTCGTCCGGCGTCGTCTGCGTAAATTCCAACTGTTCCTTGGTGACCGGATGGGTAAATGAAAGCTTTTCGGCGTGAAGATAAAAACGGTCGATTTCCCGGATCGCTTTTCGCAGCAGCGCGTCAGGAATCTGTTTGTCGCGGCCGCCATTGTAAGTCTTATCCCCGACAATCGGATGATTTATGTGGGCCAGATGCACGCGGATTTGATGGGTTCTCCCGGTTTTGATATCAACGTCCAGAAGCGTAAACCTCTCAAACCTCTGGCGCACCTTGTAGATCGAAACCGCGTTTCTGCCATTCTTATCAACCGCCATTTTCACACGATTCGAACGGGCCCTGGCGATAGGCGCGTCAATTTTTCCGGTAAGTTTCCTCACAAACCCGTGGACCAGCGCGACGTAAGATTTTTTCACCCTGCGGTCGTGAAACTGCGCGGCTAGTTTCTCATGTGTGAGTTCGTTTTTCGCAACAACGATCAAACCCGACGTATCTTTATCAAGGCGATGAACGATCCCGATTCGATTAGATATCCTCGATCCGTCGGATTCCGGGACCTGAAACTTGAAATGCCAGGCGATGGCGTTGGCCAGTGTTCCACTTGAAACTCCGGCACCCGGGTGTACCACCATCCCGGCCGGTTTATTGATCACAGCCAGGTAGTCGTCTTCAAAGACTATCTCGATCGGGATTTCTTCCGGTTCGAAAGTATCCGACTCCCGCTCAGTTAATTCAACTGTGATCTCATCATTTTCGCGGAGTTTATAGGAAGATTTTATTGCACGGCCATTTACCAGTACATCGCCATCATCAATGAGTTTCTTTAGGCGCGAACGCGACCACGTTTCTATATTTTCCGAAAGAAAAATATCAAGCCGGATGCCAAGGCTGTCAGGGTTTGTTGTAAATTTTAGTGTTTCGATATTGTTAGGCACCGTTAGCAGGAATGTAGGGGCGGCGGCTCGTCCCCGCCCGTGAGCGATAGCGAAAAATGCGTTGTCATCTCAAAATGTTGTAAATTTCCGGCCTGCGGCCGGTTGAGCATGGAAAAGCCGCAGTCCCTACAATTCATTGTTTTTGAACTTTTTCGTCCGAATATACAGGAAAATGATCGATACGATCGTGACTCCCAAAGCGATCAATTGCGACGTTGAAAGCCCCGTCATCGTAGTAATTCCAAGCAAATCGCCGCGCGGATCGTCGCGTACAAATTCGATCGAGAATCTGATGAGACTGTAAATAATTCCATAGGCGATCAGTATCTGCCCATCAAACTTTTTCTTACCGTGTAAATATACAAGCACTCCAAAAACGGCGAGCATTGCAAACGATTCGTAGAGTTGAGTCGGGTGTAGAAACAGATCGGCACCATCGGGCCCGTATATGGGCACTCCCGTATTTTGATGGCCAAGCTCCGTAAACTGTACACCCCACGGCAGATCACAGGCTTTTCCCCAGCAGCATCCCGCTGAAAAACAACCTTGGCGGCCAAAGAACTGCCCGAGTGCAACCCCCGGGGCAAAAGCATCGCCAACTTTCCAAAAAGGCAATTTATACCAGCGGATAAGAAACGCCAACGTCAAAAAGCCGCCAAGAAAACCACCAAAATAAACGCCCCCGGAACGCAAAAAATCCAATGAAAAGATCTGAACATTGTCCTCAACAAAGAACATCAGAATCTTCGAGCCCAAAAGCCCGCCAATGATCGTCCACAGGCCAAGAT
>JABDJV010000243.1 GCA_013003295.1 Pyrinomonadaceae bacterium
TCTCAGGGATACACGGGGCATTGTCGCGGCATGTCTGTCGAGGAATTGTTTAAGCTTCTTCTCATCCCGCTTTCCTGCCTCACGAATCCAACTACCGACAGCTTTATTTATTAGTTCCTCTTTATCGTCTATCAGAATCTCTGCGATCCGAAATGTGTCGTCTAGATCGTTTTGCCGAATAAAGAAATAGGTACTGACGATCGCGGTTCGGCGCTCCCAGATTGTCTTGGATCCCGCCAGTTCATAAAGTACATCCCGGGGTTTATCAAAAAGGTATCCGCCGATAACATACGGTGCGGCACGATCTACAAAATCCCAATTATTAAGACGGTCATGGCGCGAAAGATAAAGATCAAACAGCGCTTTTCTTTGTTCCTCACTCGTCTTTTTTCGCCGTGCCTGAAAATCCATGAGCTCACCGCGCCCATTCTCACCTCGTAATACTTGCTGTCTAAAAGTCTATCGATCTCTTTAAGCGGAAAGTCAATAAACTCCTTTGCGAGCCTGAACACGCTTCCAAACCTCAAACCAAGAGCTTTCGTTTCGCCGTCGTGCCCTTTAAAGTACCGAAGTACGGCTTCCGGCTCTCGCTCACCCTTGTGCATTTCAAGTTTTTGCAGAAACTCTTTGGTTTTCACGTTTCATGATTGTAGGAACCTGAGATTGACTTCTTCCCCTACCGACAACCGTCAAATTTTCACACACTCGCCACGCTTTATGAATTGCCCGTCACCTTGTTTGCCTTTATGCTCTCCATCCTCTATGACGACCTTTCCACGTGACAAAACGGTTTCGACAACGCCCTGAACTTCAAAGCCTTCGTAGGCATTGTAATCGACATTCATATGGTGTGTTTTGACACTGATCGTCTGGCGTTTATCGGGATTGAAGATGACAATGTCCGCATCTGAACCGACGGCGATCGTACCTTTTTTCGGGAACATTCCAAACATTTTGGCGGCAGCGGTCGAGGTTATTTCGACAAAGCGGTTTAGCGAGATTCGATTTTCATGAACTCCGCCGTTGTAGATCAAGGACATACGGTTTTCGACACCCGGGGCGCCGTTCGGAATGAGTGAAAAATCATCTTTTCCGAGCTCCTTTTGCTCTTTCATGCAGAAAGGGCAATGGTCGGTCGAGACAACCTGAAGATCGTCCATTTTCAGGCCCTTCCACAATTCGGTTTGATTATGCTGCTCACGCAGAGCAGGTGTCATCACGTATTTTGCGCCGTCCCAATCATCGCCGTAATCCTCGATCGATAAAAAGAGATATTGCGGACACGTTTCGGCAAATGCCGGGATCCCACGGTCTCTTGCCTCGCGCACCTGGTTTAGTGCGTCGGTGCAGCTCAAGTGAACGATATAAACCGGTGATTCAGCCATCTCCGCGATCGCGATCGCCCGGTGGACGCCCTCCGCTTCCGCAACCGTCGGACGGGTCAACGCGTGATATTTCGGGGCCGTTCGACCCTCGGCCAGGGCGCGTTTGACGATCTCGTCAATGACGATGCCGTTTTCAGCGTGCATACAGATCAAGCCGCCGCGCTCACCCGCCGCCGACATCGCCCTGAAAATCGTGGCATCATCAGCAAGAAACACGCCCGGATAGGCCATAAAGAGCTTGAAACTGGTAACGCCTTCATCCATTAGCGTAAACATTTCTTCCGTATGTTTGTCTTCAAAATCAGTGGTGATCAGATGAAAACCGTAGTCGATCGCCGTTTTTCCTTCAGCCTTCTCATGCCATTTATCGACGCCCGCGATCATCGATTCACCCTTCGTCTGAACGGCAAAATCAATTATCGTCGTTGTCCCTCCAAAAGCCGCCGCGCGTGTTCCCGTCCAAAAGTCATCGGCCGAATGAGTACCGCCAAATGGCAACTCCATATGTGTGTGCGGATCGATCCCGCCCGGGATCACTAGGTTTCCTTTAGCATCGATGACCGTATCGGCTTCCATTTCAAGCGCTTTACCGATCACCGAAACTTTTTCATCTTCGATAAAGATATCGGCCTTGTAGTCATCAACCGCCGTTACGATTCGTCCATTTTTAATCAGTGTTTTCATAAAATGCTGTATGGTTTTCAGTTTTAATTAAAATGGCAACAATCTGGAAAAATTCTGCTAAAGCCAATCGGATTTTTCCTTCATTTATTCGGCTAAAGCCTGAATCCAATCCATTTCCAACCTCCAACTAAAGTTGGAGGCAATTTATAAGAACAGGCTCGGTATCGAATCATGGTGAGCGTTTGCGCCGCTAGATTCACCACCTGCCAATTGCCTTGTAACTTGCGACCAGCCTTATAACTTGCCACTAGCTTTATAACCTGCCACTACCTTTTAACTTGCCACTAGCTTTATAACTAGCCACTAGCTTTATAACTTGCCACTAGCTTTATCACTTGCCACTATCTTTATAACTAGCCACTAGCTTTATCACTTGCCACTAGCTTTATCACTTGCCACTAGCTTCAGCTAGTGGTCCGCTTGCAAAATTGCCCTGGCTTTAGCCGAACCTCAATAAAATGAAATTCCTATTAGCTTTAGCTTAATCCTGGGATTTCTGAAACCCAGCTCTTTCCAAAAACCCACAAAATTCATCATCAAATGAAATCCTTTTGTGATGCTTTTCCTGGTTCGCAATGTATTTTCTAACCGCCCCTACATTGCCT